>DNUI01000297.1 GCA_003508565.1 Syntrophaceae bacterium | reverse complement strand
CCTGGCCTAAATGAACAGAAGCAGAGAAGATATATGCTTTTTCTATTATCTCCTGTTCTTCTGAAGAGAGATAGGACTGTGTCTTATCGAGTATGTCTGTAATACGCAGCATGGACATTACATGCCTTCATTGACATAGCTCAAAATGAAATCTACTACCTTATCCGTTGCCAGAATTTTAACCTTTCCTGACTTTCTTATTTTGACTTCCATCTTTTGTTCGCTGAGTGCTTTTTTCCCAATTGTTACCCTGAGAGGAATGCCAATAAGGTCGGCATCGTTAAACTTCACTCCCGCTCTTTCATCTCTGTCATCAACAATAACATCCACGCCTTTTTCCAACAGAGAAGCGTATAATTTTTCCGAAATTATTTTAATTTTTTCGTCATTCACATTCACAGGGGTAATAATCACCTGATAGGGAGCTATCGTTAGTGGCCAAATAATGCCGTGTTCATCGTGGTTTTGTTCAATGGATGCCGCGACAGTTCTTCCGATGCCAATGCCGTAACACCCCATCACCATATACTGCTCCTTGCCATTCTTATCAAGGTATACGGCTTTCATCGCTTTACTGTACTTTGTCCCGAGTTTAAAAACATGGCCGACCTCGATACCGCGGGCGAATAAGAGATTCCCGCCGCAGCGGGGGCATAAATCAGTATCTCTGGCAATTCTCAAGTCGGCAAATGAATCCACCGATATATCCCTGCCGATATTTACATTTTTCACATGGTAATCCTCTTTATTCGCCCCCATGACAAAATTGGTCATATTCATCAGAGAATAATCGGCAATGATTCGTGCTTTAATTCCTATGGCACCAGCAAATCCGCGAGGTGCGCCTGTTGCCTTGTAGATCATCGTGTCGTCCGCCATCTCGAGAACATCGCAATTAAGATAGTTTTTTACCTTGATTTCGTTCACATCCGTATCCCCCCTAACGAGAACCGCAACGGGAATGCCATCGGCGCTGTAAATCATGGTTTTTACCACATCCCTGGGTTGAACGCTTAAAAACCAAGAAACTTCTTCGATGCTCTTCATATCCGGCGTATGCACTGTTTCCAGAGGTACAAATTCTTCCCCGCTGACCTTTCGCCCCTCAGGGATGGCAATCTCCGCCTTTTCCAGGTTCGCTGCATAATCACAGGTACTGCAGAAAACAAGGGAATCCTCACCGGTATCTGCGATCACCATGAATTCATGTGAAAAGCTCCCTCCGATGCTTCCCGTATCGGCCTCAACCGCCCTGAACCTGAGGCCACAGCGCTGAAATATCCTCATGTAGGCACCAAACATTTTTTTATAGCTTATGTCCACGCCTTCCTCATCGGCATCGAAGCTATACGCATCTTTCATGCTGAACTCCCTGCACCTCATGACACCGAATCGTGGCCGTATCTCATCGCGATATTTCGTCTGGATCTGATAGATATTCCTCGGAAGTTGTCTGTATGTCTTAATTTCATTCCTGACGAGATCGGTAATCACCTCCTCGTGGGTCGGCCCAAGGCAGCAATCCCTGTCATTACGATCCTTAAACCGCAGCAGTTCTTTTCCGTAATGGTTCCATCGTCCGGACTCTTCCCATAATTCACGGGGTTGCACCATCGGCATATACACCTCCTGTGCCCCCGCTCTGTTCATCTCCTCGCGTACTATCCTCTCAAACTTCCGGATAACCCGATATCCTAAGGGAAGGTACGTATAAATACCACTTGTTAATTTTCTTATCATTCCTGCCCTTATCATAAGCTGATGGCTTACAATTTCCGCATCTGCAGGTATTTCCCTTACTGTTGGCAGGAACAACTCCGAGTATCGCATTAGGTCTCCTTCCTTTCCGCAACCATTGAATGAATTTCATTTAACAGCGTTTCAGCAAATTCTTTTTCTTTTACTTTTTTGATCACCTGACCCTTCTTAAATAAGAGACCATACCCTCGTCCTCCGGCAATCCCTATATCTGCCTCAGCGGCCTCCCCTGGGCCGTTCACGACACAACCCATTAACGCTATTTTTAAATATTCCTTCATGCCCGCTACCTTATTCTCAACCTCCTGTGTCAATTTACACAGATCTATTTCGCATCGGCCGCAGGTGGGACAGGAAATTATATCCGGGCCAATTTTTCTGATACCCATTGCTCTGAGAATTCCATAGGCCACACCTATTTCAGAAACCGGATTTCCCGTTACTGAAACTCTGATCGTGTCGCCTATTCCCTCATGTAAAAGAATTCCCATTGCAACAGATGATTTTATCGCTGCGTTCATCAGACTTCCCGCCTCTGTAACACCAAGATGCAGCGGGAAATCGGTTTTTTTTGATAATTCACGGTACGCTTCTATCATTGTTATAACATCAGATGATTTAACAGATAACTTTATCGCATCATATCCCGCTTCCTGAAAAAAGGCGAGATTATTCAATGCACTTTCCACTAACGCAGAAGCAGTGGGTCCTCCATATTTTTTCAATAAATTCTTCTCAAGAGAGCCAGAATTTATGCCTATGCGTATTACTGTCTGACGTTCTTTCGCGTATTCAATAATCTTTAACAGCCCTGATCTTCCGATGTTTCCTGGATTTATTCTGATTCCATCCGCACCATTTTTTATCGCACTGAGTGCAAGACGATAATGGAAATGAATATCAGCAATAAGAGGAATCTTTATTTTATGCTTGATATGTAAGAGTGAAGCAGCTGCCTCCTCATCGGGAACAGCAACCCTTACGACCTCACAACCTTCATTTTCAAGTTGTTTTATTTGCAAAGTGGTAGCTTTAACATCCCGGGTGTCCGTGCATGTCATTGATTGAATGACAACAGGCGCATTTCCACCAATTTGAACGTTGTCGATAAAAACAGATCTTGTTTTTTTTCTATGTATACAAGTTTTCATTGAAACGCATCACCGATATAGTTTATAATTTCGTATCTCTTTTTCCATTTATTAAAAAAAGGAATCAAGGAATCAAAAACTGGAAGGCGCAAGCGTAAGAACCATTCAACGGGATCTTTGTTGCGCCGAGCATCTTGAATTCCAAAAATGCAACATTCTCGGAAATGTTGTTTATATATAACATGGAGCAATGATCGTAATCAATGAGTAATACCTCAGGTTTTTCACTCTTTAGTGATACCTTGGAACCTAACAGGATTAACGAGGCTATTGTGATCGATGTGAAGAATATACACTATATGCCGCATAAGAAGTGCTTCCTGCAGGCCTTGCATTTTAGCGAGGGAAGCGCGCGGGGTGACAACTGGAAATAAATGAGTTATGCTCCTTTTACAATAATTTTATAATGGCATTTCTTATCCGTTCCATACCCTCTTCAATTTGACTCATCGACGTGGCATAAGAAAGACGTATATGATTGTCATAACCAAAGTCAATCCCTGGTATGACGGCGACGTTGGCTACATCCAGCAGGTATGCCGAAAAATCAGATGAATTGGATACAACAGTCCCCTTGTATTTCTTTCCAAATATTGCAGAAACATCAGGAAAAACGTAAAAAGCTCCTTGCGGTAGCATGCAGGTGATACCCGGGATGTCATTTAGCATTTTTACGATTGCTCCTCTTCTTTTTCTGAATTCCTCAACCATTTCTCCCACGCTCTCCTGTGGTCCATTTAACGCTTCCACCGCAGCTTTTTGCGCGATTGATGTGGGATTTGAGGTATTCTGGCTCTGGAGTTTTGCGATCGCATCCATAATCTCTTCCGGACCGGCTGCATATCCGATTCTCCATCCGGTCATTGAATATGTTTTGGATACCCCGTTGACTACCACAGTCATATTTTTCAACTCCTGACTTAGGGATGCCATGTTTTGAAATATCGCTTCGTCGTAAATGATTTTCTCATAGATGTCATCCGATATTATTAGCACGCCTTTTTCGATGACGACTTCGGCCAGAGCTTTCAGTTCGGAAGAGGAATATACAACGCCCGCCGGGTTCGACGGGCTGTTTATGATAATTGCTTTTGTCCTCCCGGTTATTGCGGATTCCAACTGCTTCGGCAGCATTTTAAATCCCTGCGATTCACTGGTCTTGACAATCACCGGCTTCGCGCCTGAGAGAATGACCATATCGAGATAAGATACCCAGTAGGGAGAGGGTATTATAACCTCGTCGCCTTCCTCACAAAGCACCTGTATAATATTGTAGAGAGTATGTTTCGCCCCGCACGATACAACAATTTGTGACCTGTTGTAGGTCAATTGATTGTCCCTGGACAGCTTAAGAATGATCGCGTCTTTCAATTCGGCAATCCCATCAACAGGCGTATATTTTGTAAATCCTTCTTCAATCGCCTTTATGGCTGCCATTTTGATGTGTAAAGGGGTGTCAAAATCAGGCTCTCCAGCGCCAAAACCGATTATGTTCCTGCCCTGCTCCTTTAAAGCATTGGCCTTACTAGTAATGGCCAGTGTCGGTGATGGCTTTATTAACGATATTCTTGATGACAATTTCATAATTTTGTATCTCTCAGTTTATATTTATCCTTTAACTTCCGGCAGACTATATCCGGGACCAATCCCTGCACAGAGCCTCCCAGACTTGCTGCTTCCTTAATTATCTGAGAACTTGTAAAAAACCATTCGTAACTGGTCATAAGGAATACAGTTTCAACATCTCTGTTCAGCCTCCTATTTATGAGTGCAAGCTGAAATTCATATTCAAAGTCAGAAAGCGCTCTCAAACCTCTCAATATAATGTTCGAATCTGATTTCTTAACATAATCAACAAGAAGCCCCGCATAGCTATCAACTCTCACCGTCTCATAATCTTTAATAACTTCTGATATCATTTCCATTCTCTCTTCCACAGAAAAGAGGTGAGCTGGTTTATTTGGATTATATGCAATTAGAACGATGATCTCATCAAACATCCTAGATCCTCTTTTGATAAGGTCAATATGGCCGTTGGTAATAGGATCAAATGAACCAGGATATACGGCTTTTTTTTTCATATATGTGTTCCTTTTTCCTTTACAGTATTATTAAAAAAAGAGAGGAGCGTATCACCATATTTTCTCTGATCTGTTAACACAAAAGTACCTGTTTGTGTTCCCTCTATATTTTCCCTTATTGAATGTTGGATAACAACAAAGCCATCTGAAGAAATCATTTCTCCTTCACGTATGCATTGGAATATTTCTCTGATGAATCCTTTTTCGTATGGTGGATCGGCAAACAGGTAATCAAATCTTTCTCTTCTTTTTTGGAGTTGTCGAATACCTTTTGATGCCTCTGTTGTCAGAATTTCATATTTGCCGCTGAGACCGAATTCCTCAAGGTTCCTCTTTATTGAATTTGCCATAACAGCATTTTTTTCAATAAAAACAACCTTTGAAGCTCCCCGACTGAGTGCTTCTATTCCTACATTCCCAGTACCTGCAAAAAGATCAAGGAATGACTTTTCAGAAACTTCCGGAAGTATATTGAAAAGCGATTCCTTGATCCCGTCAGAGGTAGGTCTGATTTTGCTTCTTTTGGGTGAATGGATTCGTCTCCCCTTCGCATCACCTCCAATAATTCTCATAAATATTCTCTTATGAGAATTTCGGCTATCTGTACGGCATTCAGTGCGGCGCCTTTCCTCACATTGTCTGAGACGATCCACATGTTGATGCCGTTTTTTATCGATTCATCTTCTCTGATCCTTCCTACAAATGTCTCATCTTTCCCAGCCGCATCAATAGCAAGAGGATATTTATTTATATGTACATCATCCACAACTGTTATTCCAGGTGCCTTCGAAAGTATGTTCCTCACCTGGTCTGCGGTAATCTTTTTTTCCGTTTCTATGTTTACGGATTCAGAATGCCCGTATAAAACTGGAACTCTCACGGTGGTCGCTGTCACGGCAATGGATGGATCATTAAGAATTTTTTTGGTTTCATTCACCATCTTCATTTCTTCTCTCGTGTAACCGTTGCCCATAAAGACATCTATGTGTGGCAGGCAGTTGAATGCGATTCTGTGTGGATATACCTTTACCTCCGGTTGACGGTTACTTAAAAGCGCCTTCGTCTGCTCAATCAACTCCTCAATGGCTTTTTTGCCCGTCCCCGATACTGCCTGATACGTTGATACCACAATGCGTTTAATCTTCACTGCGTCATGTAGAGGCTTAAGAGCTACAACCATCTGAATTGTTGAACAGTTCGGATTTGCGATTATCCCTCTATTCTTGTACATGCCGATTGTTTCGGGGTTAACCTCCGGCACTACCAACGGGATATCAGGATCCATTCTGAATGCACTTGTGTTATCAATTACTACGCATCCAGCCTCTGCAGCAAGGGGTGCAAATTTCTTACTGATATTACCACCCGCCGAAAAAAGCCCTATATGTATCCCGGAAAAAGATCTCTCGTTTAGCACCTGTACGGGGAGAAACTCACCATTAAATTCCAGATCTTTTCCGATGGATCGCTCCGAAGCAAGAAGTGTTAAACGGTTCAATGGAAAATTTCTCTCTTCCAGAATCTTCACTATTTCATTTCCAACGGCACCTGTAGCACCCACTACTGCGACATGATAAGCATCCATGAAATTATCCTTCTCTGCTTATTTTAATATCAAGAAACTTTTGAAACACTCTCAGTGGAAATTTTACAAAAGCAAAGGTCACTGTTGTTATTTTTTCAGCAACCGATCCATCTGAAACCGAATACCCTTAGATTTCAACTCTGTATATAACCGTTTCCCGACTTTCATGATCATCCATGTCGGCCCGGATAGACTATAACCAAACGCAAAAGTAAACATCATGATCTGTGGCTCTGCAATAACTATAATCATGATGAATACAATAAGTACAAAAGACATGAAAGGTTTTCGGGAAAAAAAGTTGAGGTCTTTAAAGCTGTAATATTTGATACTGCTAATCATCAGCAATGAGAGAGCGACAACGATGATCAATATGGACAGGTTGTTAAATGTACCTTTTCCCCCAAGATAGTAGAAAAGCAATACCCCGGTGGCAACTACAGCGGCTGCACCCGGTATTGGAAGTCCATTAAAAACCTTGCTGTCAATTAAGCCTATCTGAACATTGAATCTCGCCAGCCGTAAGGCTCCACAAAACACGAAAAGAAATGCTGCAAGCCAGCCCCATTTGCCGAATGTTGACAGCGCCCAGGTATAGGTGAGGATTGCTGGTGCAACGCCGAACGCCACAAGGTCAGACAGGGAATCGTACTCTGATCCGAATTTGCTCGTCGTATTCGTCATCCTCGCTATCCTGCCATCCAAGCCATCCAGAACAAAAGCAATCAAAATAGGCACAGCGGCATACCAATACTCTCCTTTCATGGAGGCGATTATAGAATAAAAACCGCAAAAAAGGCTTCCCGTTGTAAAGAGATTGGGTAACAAATAAATTCCTTTTTTCATACGTTCTCTTTTAGATGTTGCATGCTTTTTCATTTTAGCCACCCTATTTGTGTCTCTCCCGCTCTTACCTTATCACCAATCTTTACTGATATTGCCGAATCCGAAGGAAGATAGACTTCTAATCGTGAACCGAATCTGATAATACCAACTCGCTCGCCTTTCATTATATGCATCCCCTCTTTTACCCAGCATTCAATCCTTCTTGCTATTAATCCTGCAATCTGTACCGTGAGAATTTCCTTCCCGTCGTCGGTGCGAATAAGTATAGAATTTCTTTCATTAAGGATCGATGCCTTGTCGAGGTTTGCGGAAAAAAAACTCCCCTTTTTATAGTGTATGCGCTCTATTTTTCCGGTATGCGGTATCCGGTTGACATGTACGTTAAACACATTCATAAATATACTGATTTTTTTTGCGGGAGATTTGAGAAAATCATTTTCTAGGATATCTTCAATCTTGATGACTTCTCCGTCTGCAGGGGACACTACAGATTTTGCATCATCAGGTGCCTTCCGCTCCGGGTTTCTGAAAAACCAGGTTACAAAAACCGAAGCAATAAAAAATATGAATGCAACTCCCTTTAAACCGAGAAAGAAAAAAATGACGGTGAGAATACATAGCGGAATGATGAATGGAAGGCCTTCACGTACTATTATGGTGTTATGATTCATATCCTTTATTGTAAGACTACCTTTATCCATTAAACGCAGCATTACGGTATCTGGCAAGAATTCTGAAAATTTGCTCCTTCCCCCGAAGCTTCCTTTTCTGTAAATTCTTCTTTTCTATTTCCTCTTCTGCCGTCAAATAAATACGTTTGTTAAAATTCTCAAGATCAGCTTCGAGTTTTTCATGATCTTCCACGTACTTTCTCAGCTCTTCATCCTCATGAATATATTTCTTGATCAAGAGCTCATCGGCTTCTTCCATGTACTGTACCTCCCCGCTGTATTTTTATATTAAATAAAGACACTTGTCAACAGTTCATATGCATGGCCACTGTGAATATTCTTACTGATTGCTACCGTGACAGTTTTATCTCCGCTTCTGAGGAACGCAGATACCGTGGTGTAAAGGTAATGGGATTTAATATATCGCCTTTATGATATTTTTCACGCCCTAAAAGGCCAACTATCGCTGCTCTTACATGCTGATGCGCATGGTACGCGAAGTATGATTTACCTGGCAATGCATCAGCAATAAGTTTAGCATATCTTAATGCTCCATCGCCTACAAATATTGTCTTGTCATCTATATACTGTAAAAAATCCTTCACATGAGTAATTCTTTCACTTTCTTTTTTTTCGAATATATTTTCTGGTTCAGTTCTGTAGAGTGCCGTATACACCTGGTCTTTTCGCGCATCCAGCATAGGACACACATACATTTCTGAGCCCGCCAGATTACATGCCAGTGCATCAAGTGTCGATACACCGACAATGGGTCTACCTACCGCAAGGGCAAGCCCTTTTATGGTACTTGCCCCCACTCGAAGTCCCGTAAATGATCCTGGCCCTATGGTACACACAAATAGATCTATCTTGCCTATGTCTACATTTGAAATGCTGCATAAATTATGTAATTCAGGTAATATTACAAGGGAATGGTTTACACCCAGATAAACGGTAATTTCATAGAGTATTTGAGTATTTTTGAGAAGCGCAATACTTGCTGATTTTGTAGAAGTATCAATTGCTAAAATTAACATTGTTATCGTGAAAATATTTTATTGATATTGTCAAAACTAAGATTCAATCTTTCAATATCAATGATGAAGACAAATAACATGAGTATAACTAAGAGAACAAAGCCAATCTGTTGAGCCATCTCTCTCCACTTAATATTAATTTCTTTACCTGTAATAATTTCTATGAAAAAGAATAATAGATGTCCTCCATCAAGGATGGGAATGGGAAAAAGATTGAGAATGGCAAGATTGATACTCAATAATGCCATGAAGAAAACAAATGGTATTATACCTTCCTTGACTTGTGCTCCTGCAATCTGTGCGATGAGAATTGGCCCACCTAAAGTTTTAGGAGAAATAGCACCTTCAAATATTTTAATAACGCTCAACACCGTCAATTTACTGATGTTCCATGTTTGCTTCAAGCCTGTCCAGAATGCCATCAATGGATTCATACTCTCTGTTACCGTATGTTGTGACGAAGGACTTACACCTATCTTATAAGATTCGATCTCTTCACCGAAAATATTCTGTGTCTTTAACATTCTTGGTTTCAAGGAGACATCTCTTGTCAACTCATCCCTCTTTATAGTGACACGTAACTCCTTACCCTCACTTTTACTAATGCGCTCAGCAAGTATCTCCCACCGGGTTATCTCTTTTCCATCGATCGCAATAATCATGTCTCCTTCCTTTATACCGGCGTCATATGCGGAAGACCCCTCCTGAACACCTCCAATATAGGTAGTCAGTGTCGGAACTCCTATCATATAAACGATAGTAAAAATCACAATGGCGAGGAGAAAATTAAAGATCGGGCCGGCGGCAACAATGGCTATTCTTTTTGAGACCGGCTGTTTCAGGAAAGATCTTTTTTTGTCCTCTTCAGAGAGCTCGTCATCTTGCGACTCTCCCAGCAGTTTGACATAGCCTCCTAAAGGTATCAGTGAAATAAGATACTCCGTTTCTCCCACCTTTTTCCCTATCAATCTGGGTCCAAATCCAAGGGAAAATTTCAGGACACCGACACCCGAATACTTCGCAACAAGGAAGTGACCTACCTCATGTGCGAAGATGAGAACACCCAGTAAGATTATGAGAGATATTATGCTTACACCTAACACGATACTATATTTATCCTTTCAATAAATTTCTCTGTACAATTCCTTGCCCATCGATCTGCTTCAATTATTTTCCCGAGGGTAGAAGCTTCCTCAACTTGATGACAGGATAGTACAGCTCCTATTAATTTTGATATATCCGTGAATCGTATTTTCCCCTTTAAAAATGCATCAACGGCAACCTCGTTTGCCGCGTTCATAGCCGCTGGCATAGTTCCTCCTGTTTTCCCTGCGTTAACGGCAAGGATCAGGTTAGGAAATTTTTCCATGTCGGGTGGGAGGAATTCGAATGCCCCAACCTTCAATAAATCAAGGGAAGGACCACGATTGATAATTCTTTCTGGAAAAGAAAGGGCATACGCAATGGGAATCCTCATATCCGGGATGCTGAGTTGCGCCATTATCGTTCCGTCGATAAATTCCACCATGGAATGGACAACGCTTTGCGGATGAATAAGGACCTCGATATTCTCCATATCAACATGAAATAACCATCTTGCCTCAATGATTTCAAGACCTTTGTTCATCATGGTGGCAGAATCGATGGTAATTTTTCGTCCCATCTTCCAGCATGGGTGTTTCAATGCATCAGCAGGTTTTACGCCTGCAAGTTCATCCTTTGACAGATGGAGAAATGGACCTCCCGATGCAGTGAGAATAATTTTTTTAATATAACCCGCCTTCTGGCCTGTAATACATTGAAATATTGCATTATGCTCGCTGTCAACAGGCAATATTTTTACATTCTTTTCTCGGGCTTTATTAACAACGAGTGGTCCTGCCATAACCAATACTTCCTTATTCGCGAGGGCAATGTCTTTTCCTGATTCAATAGCTTCGATAGTAGGTATAAGACCTGCCGAACCTACCATGGAGGATATTACCATATGAGCGTGCTTTATGGATGCCACTTCACGATACCCGTCTTCTCCGAACAGTATCTTGACCCCCACTGAAGGATTTATTTTTTTCTTTAATTCTCGTGCATGGACCTCGTCAATGACCGATGCGACCTGCGGCCTGAACTTATCAATCTGTTGCGTGAGCAGACCAATATTTGTACAGGCCGAAAGTGCAACAACATTAAAACGGTCAGGGCTGTTTCCTATAACATCTAACGCACTTACTCCAATAGACCCCGTTGATCCAAGGATAGATATATTCTTCATGCTATTATAAAAAGTTTGTAGTAGTACACAAATGGTGCAATAAATATTAAGCAATCAAGCCTGTCAAGCAATCCCCCATGTCCAATAAGAAATGAACCGGAATCCTTAACTCCGGAGGCTCTTTTTATCATTGATTCACTGAGATCACCCAGTTGTCCTAAAATACCTCCCAAAAGTCCGATTATCACTGCATGAATAACAGGAAGCGTCGGATAGAATACATAGCGGAATACTACGCATCCCAAAACACACCCCATAAACAAGGCGATTGTTCCTTCTACTGTTTTCCCTGGACTTACCACAGGAAGGAGCTTTTTCTTTCCCATTATTCTCCCTATATAAAATGCCGCAATGTCTCCGGAGAATGCAACGACAAGAATAAGAAAAATCCACACAATCCCGTCATCGGTTTTCCTCATTAAGATGAAATGCGACAACATAAAAGGTATGTACATAATACCCAATACAATCCTGCATAAAGGAGATGTATCAAGAGTGTGGATGTTAATCCTGAGCAGAAACAAAATGAACACGCCTATAACGAAAAATGCGATGACGGCGAGAATGATACGAAAATCACCTGAAAATGCAGCAACAGGAAGCAAGAGTGCGACAGCCAATCCTTCCCATTTTTCCCATGAAGATTCCTCATTAAACATCATCCTGTTATATTCAAATACAGCCCCGAGAATTATTAAGGTAATAAAACCAGCAAATAACCCCTCAGAACCGTATAATATAACGGAAAACAATATAGGTACAGCGATAATTCCGGTGATCCATCTCTTTATATGAGGACTCATCCTATATCTGATCCACCTCTTTGTAGCTGGTCACTTGTTAATCCGAATCTCCTCTCTCTTCGTTGAAAATCAGCAATTGCCTCCATAAGATGCTTCCGCCTGAAATCAGGCCATAGTATATCAGTAAAATAAAGCTCTGTATACGCGGTTTGCCATAACAGAAAGTTACTCAACCTGTATTCTCCACTTGTTCTAATCAGCAGGTCCGGGTCGGGAATTTCTCCGGTATATAAATACCGTGAGAAGAGTTCTTTGGTGATATTTTGCGGAGCAATATTACCATTTTTACTCTCTTTCATGATCTCTTTAACGGCCTCAATAATTTCATCCCTCCCACCATAGCTTAATGCGAGATTGAGAACCATTCCTCTGTTCTGTGAAGTCTTTTCCATTGCTTCATTCAGTATTCTTCTGACAGGATCTTTTAACGCTCCAATATTACCAATAGCAGTCAAACGAATATCATGTTTCATCATAACTGGAATTTCTGATCGAAGGTATTCTTGCAGCAATTCCATCAATGCATCCACTTCTTCTCGAGGACGAAGCCAATTCTCCACAGAAAAAGCATACAGCGTAAGGTATTGTATGCCTAATTCCCGACAAACCCTTACGGTAATCTTCACAGATTTCGCGCCCTTTCTATGTCCGGATATCCTTCCAAGAGTGTGCTTTTCCGCCCATCTGCCATTACCATCCATAATGATAGCAATGTGCCGAGGGAGATTCTTTTGATCAATTTTTTTCATTAAAGACACAATTCTTTTTTCTATATATACATAATTATTGATGATCTAAATTATCACAATATAAGGTAATTATCAAGTCACTCGAAGGTATTTGTCTATACCATAAACAAATAAGGAGCCCAAAGGCTCCTCACTATATATTCATTATTCTTCATAAAATTAAACTTATATTTCCATGATTTCTTTTTCCTTGGAAGCAAGGATACCGTCAGTTCTTTCTATATATTTATCAGTTATCTCTTGGACTTCTTCTTGGTACGCATAGAATTCGTCTTCAGAAATATCATTATCTTTCTTCATGGTTTTAAGATTATCATTCGCATCTCTTCTTGCGTTTCGAAGGTTGATTTTACATTCCTCTGCAAGTCTTTTTACAACCTTTACGAGCTCCTTCCTTCGTTCTTCTGTCAGAGAAGGAATCGAAATTCGTATCAGCTTCCCATCATTTGTTGGATTTAAACCGAGGTCTGATTTTTGTATAGCCTTTTCCACACTCCCTATGACACTGCTATCCCAAGGGGATATGACGATCAGTCGGCTCTCTGGTATCGACAGTGTTGCAACCTGATTTAGTGGTGTGGGAACACCGTAGTATTCTACTTTTATTCCATCAAGAAGCGATAATGACGCCCTCCCTGTTCTCACCTTATTCAAAGATTTTTCAAAAGCGCGGATGGCTTTTTCCATGCCATCTTTCAATTCATCAAATACTAGTTCCTTCATCTTCTATGCCCTGACAATTGTTCCCACGGATTTTCCACAAATTACACGTTTGATATTACCATCTTTTTGCAAGTTAAATATTATAATAGGGAGATTATTTTCTCTGCAAAGAGAAATAGCGGTTGCATCCATTACTTTGAGATGTCTGGTTAATACATCATTATAACAAATCTCAGAAAACATTACAGCATCACTGTGTTTAATAGGATCTTTGTCGTAGACACCGTCTACTTTAGTAGCCTTCAAAATGACATCAGACTTTATCTCTATCGCCCTTAATGAAGCGGCGGTATCCGTGGTAAAGTATGGGTTACCGGTGCCGCCGGCAAATATGACAACCCTTCCTTTTTCCAAATGGCGAATTGCTCTCCTTTGAATAAAAGGTTCAGCAACTTCTTTCATTTCTATGGCCGATAAAACTCTGGTAATAACACCCAATTGCTCCATTGAGCTTTGGAGCGCGATGCTGTTTATTACCGTGGCGAGCATTCCCATATAATCCGCGGAAATCCGATCCATACCCCTAAGGTTGGCTTCCAGGCCACGAAAAATATTGCCCCCACCAACGACGATACCCAACTGCACGCCGAGGTTAACAACTTCCTTGATTTCCTGGCTGATGCTTGATATAGCGTCAATATCGATCCCATAGGAACTCTTCCCCATAAGAACTTCGCCACTTAGTTTTAAAAGAACTCTCTTATAAATAGTTTGATCCATTTTTATTGTTTCAAATCTTCTCCTAATTGGAACCGCATAAACCTTCTGATAATAATATTCTCTCCCGTTTTTGCAATCATATTATTGATCAGTGTTTCAATAGTAATATCAGTGTTCTTAATGAACTTCTGATGTAGAAGGCATACGTCCTCATAATACTTCTTTAGTTTGCCTTCTATTATCTTATCCCATATTTTCTCTGGTTTTTTCTCTGCCATGGCCTGGCTTCTATAAATCTCCTTCTCCCGTTCCATGACATCAGGCGGTATATCCTCCGGCTTTATATACGTAGGATTTGATGCAGCGATGTGCATTGTCAGATCCTTCGCCAATAGGAGAAAATTATCCGTCTTGGCGACGAAATCAGTTTCGCAATTAAGCTCCACTAAGACCCCTATTCTCCCTCCCATGTGGATATATGAGGCTATCACACCATCTTTTGCCGCCTTTGATGATCTCTTAGTTGCAGCAGACATTCCTTTTTTCCGAAGGAAATCAATAGCCTTGTCAAAGTCGCCAGCAGAAGCGGCAAGTGCCTCTTTGCAATCCATTATACCGGCACCAGTCTTATCTCTCAATTCTTTAACCATTGTTGATGAAATACTCACTTTTTCCTACCTCCCGGTCATATTAGCTATTTGTAATGCCGCTCCGTATTACTTTCAACAGTTTCATCAATATCAGTTACTCCATTCTTAGTTTCCACTGATTCAGGAACATCTGATTCCATTGTATCAATACCCGTCAAAATCTCGACCGGTGCTTCTTTATCCGTGTGAGCTTGTATATTTTCCTCAAATCTTTTTTTCCCATCAACGACCGCATCTGCAATCTTGGATGCGAACAATTTAATTGCCCTGATGGCATCATCATTACCGGGAATAATATAATCGATGTCATCGGGATCACAATTCGTATCAACTATCGCTACGATGGGAATCCTCAGCTTCTGCGCTTCCTTGATAGCAATACTTTCCCTCTTGGGGTCAACAACAAATAACCCTCCGGGCAAACGTTTAACTGCTTTTATACCACCCAGTACCTTCTCAAGTTTGTTCATTTCTTTCTGGAGTTTCATAATTTCTTTTTTAGGAAAAGCTTTGATGCTGTCATCCTCAAACATTTTCTGCAGACTGTTCAGCCTTTCTATCCTTTTGCTGATCGTATTAAAATTTGTAAGCATGCCGCCTAACCACCTCTGATTCACGTAAGGCATTGCACACCTCTCGGCTTCTTCTTTGACAGCTTCCTGAGATTGCTTTTTCGTTCCTATAAAGAGAACCTCCTTCCCTTCTGCTACCAGGTTAACAATGAAATCATACGCAGCCTGGAACATTCCTACTGTCTGCTGGAGGTCAATAATGTAAATCCCGTTTCTTGCCCCGAATATGTAAGGCTTCATCTTCGGATTCCACTTGTTCGTCTGATGACCAAAGTGGACACCCGCTTCTAATAACAGTTTCATGGAAATACTTGCCATTTTTTAACTCCTTTTATGTTTTTACCTCCATCCTTATCATTTTGCACGGGG
>DNUI01000037.1:3823-10696 GCA_003508565.1 Syntrophaceae bacterium | reverse complement strand
CTCGCGCCACTGATAGCCATGTTACCTCCTTTCAATCCAAAAGCATCAGTAATTATGAAAACTCACCACTGAACAGTAGCAGGTAGAAGATGCAAGAATAACTTCCGACCGATCATAGGAAAATTATTTACAGCTTTTCTTGCGGTTTTTTTCCTTGATTCCTATTTCTCCGTTCTATATTTTTATGCTCCATTACAAAGGGTAATTGTCGGAACAATTGAGCACCACCGGGACAAGGAGGCGATAAACGAAGGAAATTATATTAACCGGCAGCATCGGAAAAACCCATCCACGCGACCCGAAAAAGAAATCGTTTTATTTACGTTGGTTTTAGACCGTAAAAAGATCTTGAAATAATTAAAGAATAATTCTTGACTTTCGATAAAGGACACAATATAAAGCATTCCACTAAGTAAGTTTGGATTAAGACATTTTGAAATTCAAAGGATGGCCACCATGCTTTTTTAGGAGCATGGTGGTTTTTTATTCTTTCTGCCATAGTGGAAATCCGACTTAAGAGAATTTTGCGAAAGGAGGATGGAATCAATGTCAGAAGGTAAAGTAAAGTGGTTTAATGAAAAAAAAGGGTTCGGATTCATCGAATGCGATGAAGGGATAGACGTTTTTGTTCATTTCAGCGCTATTCAAGACAACGGGTTCAAGACCTTATATGAAGGTCAGCGCGTGAGATTTGACGTCGAAAAGGGTCCGAAAGGTCCGTCGGCGCATAATGTACAGGGCGCCTAAGACTCTTTAGAAAAGAGGTACTCAGTCATAGTGACTCTTTTCGTTTCACCAATAATCCTGTGTACCGGTGATTGACAATCCAGGTGTATACAACAATTAACCATTTCAAAAAAGGAGCAGGAAATGAACAAAAACTTATATGTAGGAAATCTAACGGCAAATGCTACTGAAGACGTCATAAGAGATAATTTCACCACTGCAGGGACAGTTGCCGCAGTAACCATTATCAAGGATAACTATACAAAACAATCAAAAGGTTTTGGATTCGTCGAGATGGAGACAGAAGAAGGTGCCCGTCAAGCCATTGAAATGTTCAACGGAGGGAAACTCGACGGTAATACGATTGTCGTCAACGAAGCCAGACCAAAAAAAGATCGAGGAGGCCAGAGACGGGACTTTGGTCGACGTGGAGGATTTAGAAACGGGAACGGCAGCGGCGGTCACAGATACTAGGTTTTGCATACAGTATCCTGAGGCTCTGTAAGGAAAAAGTAACTCTGGTTCAGAGTAAAAAAACCCCCGGAACCTATCCCGGGGGTTTTCTTTTACTGACATAATGGATACTTAATTAATCATTCTTACCAAGTACAGATGGACAATGGCCGTTCATGGTGAATACATAGAAAATGAATTTTACGTTGTTTAATCTGCACCCTCGCATCGAACCGGGTATCAGAGCCACCGGTTACATAGAGCCCACGCATATTTAAATACAGGCAATACATCCCATCATCCAGAACCGGGATGTCTTGGGATTAACACAAACCGGAACAGGGAAAACCGCCGCCTTTGTTCTTCCGATCCTCCAGCGCCTGATAGAGGGGTAGCAGAGTCGTATCCGGGCGCTCATAATTTCACCGACGAGAGAACCGGCGGAGCAGACACACTAACAATCGGCCAACTAGGACGCTATACGAAACTGAAGAGCATCACAATTAATGGCGGTGTGAATCAGAACACCCAGATCAGAAAGCTACACAGAGGAGCTGAAATTGTTGTGGCCTGTTCCGGATGCCTGATTGATCTCGTGCATCAGGGCATGATCGATTTATCCTGCGTAGAAGTATTTGTTCTGGACGAGGCGGACCGGATGTTCGACATGGGCTTTCTGCCTGACGTCTGGAATATCGTAAAACATCTGCCTGTTCAGCGGTAAACATTACTTTTCTCGGCCACTATGCCAGATAATGACAAAAACATTGCAGAGGAAATCCTGCACAATTTCAAGACTGTTCAGGTCGGTAACTCGGTCCCGGCGTCCACAGTATCCCATGCAATTTATCCTGTCGAG
Organism: Syntrophaceae bacterium; assembly: GCA_003508565.1. Lineage (GTDB taxonomy): Bacteria > Desulfobacterota > Syntrophia > Syntrophales > UBA2185 > UBA2185. The sequence continues at coordinate 8,658 of DNUI01000037.1, read as the reverse complement.
CCACACCTCAAGACATCTCTTTTGATGACGATTCTTGACTGCACGAATATCGCATCGGTTCTCGTCTTTACGCGCACCAAGGACCGCGCGACCCGCTTGGCGACGCAGATGAAAAAATCGGGATTTCTTGTGATCTCGTCACAAGGAGATTTGCCTCAGAATAAACGTCAGGAAGCGCTCAATCTTCAGGCATGAGGAGAGGCCGGAAAGACCTTTCCCATGTCCCGTATGCTCCTGGTTCATCTCTGCCAAAGTCACACCTGTCCCGCAGCGTGCGCTGAGTGTGCTCCTTTCAACACCTCCTGAAAGGTCTATTTTCATTTACTCATGTATAGGAAGAGAGGATGTTGATTTCTTATCTGGGTCTGTCCTCAACTCCGGACGCATGATCTCTTCAAGGCAAAGCCTTTGACTTTCGAATGTGGCCGGATTTTCGGAGGGAGTGAACTTGATGATCTCCCCAAAAGAGATGACAACTCTGGCAAACGGCTTCGGAATGAAAAAACTATCCCAGCTAGTAAAATACCACGCCCTGTCGGCAGAAACATAGAAGGGGATAATGGCTGCATCGGTGGCATGGGCTAACTGAATTACTCCTGCTTTTACAGCTCCTGCAGGTCCTTCCACTTTTTTCTGCCACACCTGCAATGAGCGCGCCGTCGGAGCTTTTGCTGATCATAAGAGCTGGATTGAAGTCTCTGTAACTCTGGAGATGTCGTATAACGGCGAAGAAATGCTGATGCCAAGTACACAAAAGAATCCTTCCGCCGCTTCTAAAATAGTCCATCCATCCCTCCACCCTGTATTCAATGCTGGAGATAGAGGCTCTTTCCACAGGTGGGGTATTGTGACAATCAACAATTATTTTATTTGTTCTTCGTGTTTCAGCATGGGTTCGAATATGGCTTCGGCCAATTCGAGAAATTCGGCATCCAGCGGATCGATTTGCCTGAAGCATAAATCATAGTACACGTCATCTTTTTCTGCGTATTCAAAGGCATCCCATTTGCCTTGGGCCGTTCTCATCGCCTTTTGCGGCGTTGCACCCTTTGATAGCTGTTCGGCGTAAGCCAGAGACGATTCAGGAAAGAAGTGAAGCGGCTTTCGGAGGCCTTTCCAGTAAATGTTTAAAATGTTGTGAAGACACGTATCCGTATCATCCACCGGTGAATATCGGAATGTCCGGTCTTCACAGACAAGGATTGTCTTCCGAACCGCCGTACGCCCGCCAAGATGGTTAAGGACGAGGTGGGAAACCCACGCTCTGAGTCGGTCACGGCTTTTCATCTTCGCCAGGCGACAGGATACCAGCCCCTCGGGATAGATATTGACGAACCGTCCTGTCAGGTGAAAAGCGTCGATATCTAAATCCACGGGTATTGGTTCCTGTTGCCCTCCTGTGATATGGGGGTAAACTTTCCTGATGAAAGATTCGGTGGAAGCGCAAATTTCATTATAGCAGCACACGCCGGGCGAACCATGAGGCAGCCTACCCGACGCCTGCATACGCGGATATAAATCACGGAGCGGTTTTCCCTCAAGGGATTTGCCAATAAGATCCTGTTTGATGAGGTATGCCTCCAGTTTGTTCAGTTCAAAGGGTTCGTTCTCATCCGTGATGGCAGGCTCTTCATGGAGGTGGATGCCCAGCCTGTGTCTCAGAAGAAATCTCGCCGGGTTGGAGAAGAAATAAGCCAATGATTCAAGCTTGATCGTTTTCCATTCCTCTTCGGGTTCGGGAAGACCCGTCGGGATGTAGGAAGTGTTTTCTCTTCGGCCTATCACATTGCTTAGCGCTGCCTGGAGATTTTCCGTGGAATAGCTGAAGAGCTTCATGCCGCCCGTGAAATAAGATGGGCTGAAGGCCTGGAGATGATGGTGAACGAAAATGCGCTCCCGGACAGTTTCGCCGAATCCCTCTTCTACATAATCCAGAAGCTCGCTCACAAGCACTGATGGGGGGCGGGGGTTATTGTCTTTTATGCTCTGTCCAACATAGCTGACATGGAGCTTTTGCCGGGCCGAGAGTATGGCTTCAAGGAAGAGGTAGCGGTCGTCCATTCGGCGTGTGCGATCGCCGATCCGGGGAGATTCGGCCATGAGGTCGAAACCGAGTCTTCGTGATTGCCGTGGGTAAGAGTCATCGTTCATGCCGATCAGGCAGATGACCTTGAAGGGGATGCTCCGCATAGGGAGCATTGTACAGAAGGTCACGCCGCCTGTCAGGAAACCGCTGCCGAATCCCCTCTCTTTCAGGTTTTGTTTGAGCCATGCCTTGATCACATGGAGGTCGATTTTCTCCGTGAATCCGGAGGATTCCTGTATGTCGGGAAGAGTGTGAATAATGCCTGTGATCGCCTGGATATCCCTCAAGTGTTCTTCTTCATCTGAAAAGAATGCATCAAGAATCTCGACAAGAAAATCTTCCCACTCAGCCAGGGTTTTCTTTTCCTCGATGGCTACCATGAATCGGAAAAGCGTTTCTGCGAATTGCAAAAAACGACCGAGAATTTCCGTGCTTCCCCCTTCGATGTCGTTGAAGGGGAGAATCCCCATGAAAAGCACGTCTTCAGAATCTGATGGCATGGCATACCCGAGGAGCATTCTATCTAGACCGGCCCGCCAGGTATTCCAGGGATACTGCGGCAGATCCAGCGTTTTTTTGCTTTCCGCATCAATTCCCCAGCGGATACCGGATTCCCGAATCCAGTGGTGAATGAGCGCCAGGTCTTCTTCGGTGAGAGAAAATTTAGCTCGTACCGCATCTGTTTCCAAAACATCGAGTACACCGGAAGCAGTGAAACGGCTTCCCGCAAGGTCCAAAAGCCTGAAAAACGCGTCGATGAACCCGCTTTCCTGAAGCAGGCCTCTGTCTGCAATGGTGAATGGAAGCCACCGCGAATCGGCAAGAGGAATCGAAAACACAGCCTGGATAAAGGGTGCGTAAAGCTCAATGTCCGGGACCATGACCAGGACGTCATCGGGATGGACGTTGGGGTTATCGGCAAAAATGGAAAGAAGCGAGTCCTGCAAGACCTCGATCTCCCTGAGTGGGCTGTGACAGGAGTGAATCTGCACAGAGTCATCGGCTTCGGAGAAGCAGAGGATGTCCGTACTCTTCCTTTCCCGTAAATTCAGGATGTCTGACTGGATTGCCGAGAGAAGCGAATTTTCTCCCGGATCTTCGAATGCGGGGAATTCTTCGCACTGGATTTCACCTATGAGGTGAAAGAACTCCCGGCCAAGGGCGCCCATGGAGGCAAGCAGGGGATTGCCGGCTTCGAGATATAGATCACCCGGAAGAGCCCCCCCTCCTTCCTGCCCGCTTACATAGCGGTTCATTTCACGGTCGGACGCAATGTCTTCCCAGAATTCCCGGCAAGGGTTCAGCAAAAAAAGATGGACGTCGATAAGGGCGGAAACGACGTCGAAAATCTGCATGTAAAACGGAGGCAGGGCAGAGATGCCGAAAACGCAAATCCTCTCGTGCAGAGTTTTGAGGTTTCTATGCGATTCACGCATGTCCTGAACGAACGCATTGTGGAGCGTTGCCCGGTGAATCAACCTCTTTCTTTTAGAGATTTCCCGCCAGAGGATTGCCTGCCAGTGGTCTTCGAGTCCCCGGTCCCATCTGAGAATCATGTCAGGCCGGAAGAGCAGGTACTGGTCAAAGAGATCGGCGACCCTCACGGAAAGCTGAAACTGTTTAAGGTCATATTTGCCGTCTCCAAGATAGGCTTTAATGACCTTAAATCTGCGATTGTCGAGAAGGGAAGGGAGAACGCGCATGATATCCCAGGACATGATCATGGGTTCGTACGGAGACTGATCGGGCAGATCCGTGACTATTTCCCGGAAGAGGTTGTGGATAAAATGAATCGGGTAGGGGAAACGGATATTCGCGCATATGCCGAGGCGTCTGGCCAGTTCCATGGAGAGCCAGCGCTCCATGCCTTTACTCTGGACAAGGATGATTTCACTCGCCAGCGGATGATTCAGAGGACCCTTCATCACATCTGCAAGAAGCTCCGCTAGAATTTCCATCCGGTTGCTTGTGTATAACTTCAAGCCGGGCATGAATATGTATCCTGAAATGTGTCGATTACTTTTTCTTCAGTGCAAAATAATCCGAAAGAATTTCTATATGGTCAAACACGATAGGGGAGGGTAGAGTATCCCTTGTAAAGATACCGGCATCTGCGGCATCATCTGCGGCGTGCGGCTCCCCGCTTGCTTTTGCGATATATACGGTTGAGATAGTGTGGTGACGGGGGTCTCTATCTGGTCTTGAATACGTGTGAAACTGTCTCACGAGTTTTACATCCAGTCCGGTTTCTTCTTTTGCCTCTCTTATTGCAGCATCTTCAAGAGATTCTCCATAATCGACAAAACCGCCGGGAATAGCCCACCCGAAGGGATAATTTTTACGGTTGATCAAGAGAATGCCGTGATCATCCAGTTCTATGATGATGTCGACCGTCGGAAATGGATTCAGATAGCTTTCCGTTTCTGCGTTACAGCTTGGGCAGCGTTTTTTAATTTTTGTAACCATGAATTACAGTATGGAATTCAGCATTACATTTCATACAGAGAAATGGCTCAGGTACCTTCTGTTGGGTCAGATGCGGTAGGACAGGAGGGATGCCTGTCCTACCGATAATTATTGATTCTGAAAACTACTTCTTTTGTTCTAACAATCTCTGCTCAAGAGCTGACAATTCATCCTTGAGCCCCTTCGGGAGCCTGTTCCCGAACCGGCTGTAATGCTTCTTGATGCTTTCGACTTCTGTAAGCCACTCATTCACATCAACTTTGAGAAGTTCAGCCATATCTTT
>DNUI01000037.1:0-3772 GCA_003508565.1 Syntrophaceae bacterium | reverse complement strand
ACGCGGCTGTTTTCACCGTAACCCGGCCACAGCCACTTGCCATCCGGTGTTTTACGGAACCAGTTCACATAGAATACTTTGGGGAGCTTGCTCGTATCTGTCTTTTTCCCCATTTCCAGCCAATGCTTGAAATAATCGCCCATATGGTACCCGCAGAAGGGCAGCATGGCGAAGGGGTCTCTGCGCAAATCGCCGACTGTTCCTGCAGCCGCGGCCGTTTTTTCTGAGCTGGCGATGGAACCCATGAAAGTGCCGTGCTGCCAGCTGAAAGCCTCGTACACCAGCGGGATAATTGTGGCACGGCGGCCGCCAAAGAGAAACGCGGATATGGGAACACCTTTAGGGTCCTCCCAGGAAGGATCAATTACCGGGCACTGCCCCGCCGGAGCGGTAAAGCGTGCATTGGGATTTGCTGCCAAACGCCCGGAATCGGGCGTCCAGGGATGGCCTTTCCAGTCAATAAGATTTTTCGGGGTTTCTTTTGTCATTTCTTCCCACCAGACATCGCCGTCGGGAGTTAACGCAACATTTGTAAAAATAGAATTTTTCGTCATGCTTAACATGGCGTTCGGGTTTGAATCCATGGATGTTCCGGGCGCAACGCCAAAAAATCCATATTCGGGATTGATGGCATACAGTCTTCCGTCATGTCCGAATTTCATCCAAGCAATATCGTCTCCCACGGTTTCCGCTTTCCATCCGGGAATCGTCGGTATCAGCATGGCAAGGTTGGTTTTTCCGCATGCGCTGGGGAAAGCGCCGGTGATAAAGTGCTTTTTACCTTTCGGGGAGGTAAGCCCCAGGATAAGCATATGTTCTGCCATCCAACCATCATCGCGGGCCATGACTGAGGCAATACGCAGGGAAAAACATTTTTTGCCCAGAAGCGCGTTTCCTCCATAGCCGCTTCCAAAGGACCAGATTTCCCTCGTTTCGGGAAAATGCACGATGTATTTATGGTCATTATTGCAGGGCCACGGTACGTCTTTCTCTCCGGGCTTAAGAGGCTTTCCGACGGAGTGCAGGCAGGGGACAAAATGTCCGTCAGATCCGAGAATATCGAGAACAGCCTTTCCCATACGGGTCATGATTCTCATATTGCACACGACATAGAGAGAATCGGTTATTTCTATACCGATATGGGCGATATTGGAACCCAAGGGTCCCATGCTGAAAGGAATGACATACATGGTTCTCCCTTTCATGCACCCATTGTACAGGCCAACGAGAATTTTTTTCATCTCGTCAGGATCGCACCAGTTATTTGTAGGTCCCGCATCCTCTTTATCCTTTGAACAAATGAAAGTCCTTTCTTCTACGCGCGCCACATCGGCGGGATCTGATAGGCAAAGATAACAGTTAGGTCTTATTGCCTCGTTCAGTTTGATGTAGGTACCTGACTTTACCATGAGCGCAGAAAGCTCATCATATTCTTTCTGAGACCCATCGCACCAGTGGACACGATCGGGCTTGCACATATCCGCCATTTCCTTTACCCACTTTAAAAGTTTCTGATTTGATGTCATAACTGTCCTTCCTTCTGTATAATGACTAATTATATTGAGTACATAAAACTGTATGAATCGCCATATTGACCTTTGTCTTCATACAGGAGTAATGTAGCTGATGAAGTAAAGGCGACAAAAGGTTTTCACTGGCTGCGATCCGGGCAAGTACGTAATTAAAAACGATGCGAGTATAGAGAAGAGGGATTTTTGTGTCAAGAAAAAAGCATACCGAAAAGGGTCTTGACAATTATCAGGCAATAATTTAGCTTACGCGGCGAAAGAAGATTTTAGGAGATTAGTGATGATCGGTGTTCTTATTATAACCCACGGCAACCTGGGAAACGAACTCATAAAAGCAACCGAATTGATCAAAGGAAAATTAGAGGGTGTACTCCATGTTTCCGTTGATCAGACCAAGCGAATGGAGGAAATAAAGAAAGAAATAAGCTCATCCATCAAGAAGCTGGATCGTGGCCAGGGAGTCTTGATACTGACTGATCTTTTCGGTGGTACTCCTTCAAATATATCTCTATCATTTCTTAAAGAGGGGAAACTGGAAGTTGTCACCGGTGTTAATTTGCCGATGCTGCTGAAACTCTACGACAAGAGACATGAAATGAATCTTGCGGAGTTTGCTTCTTATATTAAGGAATACGGGAGGAAAAACATATATTTAGCAAGTGAAGTATTGAACAAAAAAGTGGGATGAATTTTTTCCCTATGCATGAATGGTAATTAATCATGACCATTTTGTCATGAGCTGAACAAATAGTAAATAATCGCATGACAAATCCCTCCACAGGATATGCTTCAAGATACTCAGGCCTAAGCCGGATGAATCAACAATCAATTGAAATAACACGAATGATAATAAATGATGTTGATGAAATAGTATCTATCGAAAACTCAACCTTTCCCGTACCGTGGTCACGGGATGTTTTTCTGCGTGAACTTCAAATTCCCGAGTCCCGTAATCTCGTAGCAAAGGCGCATAAGAATCAGAGTAAGGAAATAGCGGGATATGTGATTTACTGGGTTATTGCCGGAGAAGTTCAGATTCATAAAATTGCCGTGAGGGAGAATTCGCGCAAGTCAGGCATCGCTTCACGGATCATGGCAGAGGTGCTCAGGTGCTCCCGTGAAGAGGGGGCTCTCTCGTGTACGCTCGAGGTAGGACAATCGAACGAAAACGCGAAAAAACTCTATGAAAAATTTGGCTTTACGGTAATAGAAGTAAGAAAGAAATACTATCATGAATCAGGTGATGATGCCCTGGTTATGTGCTTGGATTTGAAACCGTAAGGGGATTTTCTTTGTAAGAAAGTATTAATCTGTCATGCGTGGTAGGATAATTAGAAACACAAAAATAATCGGCGGGCATTTCTTGCTTACGGTCACGCTGCCCGAGTCATTTCAGACGCCTATGCCCGGACAGTTTGTCATGGTGCGGGAGAAGGGGCGCCTTGATCCCCTCCTCGGAAGACCATTCAGCATTTATAGTTTTGAACGGCTTAGCAACTCTGTGATAATTGAGATTCTCTATAAAGTCGTTGGAAAACAAACGACTCTCCTTTCAATACTGAAAGAAGATGTTCTATTAGAAATATATGGGCCCTATGGCAGTGCGTTCGACGTAACTGCAAATGTACAAAAGATCGTTCTCATATGCGGGGGAATCGGGATCGCCCCCATCACATTTCTGGCCACTCATTACCAAAGGATCAAGGATGCCGGGAGAGTAAAACTTTTTTGTTATCTTGGAGCACAAGAAGCTTCAAAACTTGTGGGAGTTGAGAGAATAAAAGAATTGTGTCCGGATGTTTTTATCAGCACGGACGATGGAAGTGTGGGGTATCACGGATTTATCACAGAGTTTTTTTTACAGCATATAGCATTATACGATCCGGGAGATGCAACAATGTATGCATGTGGCCCCCGACCCATGCTGAAGAGGTTGTCAGAAATCCTCACGGTAAACCCGCTATCATGTCAGGCATCCCTTGAGGAGCGTATGGCATGTGGTGTCGGAGCCTGCCTTGGCTGTTCCATCGCTACTCAAGACAGGGAAGGCGAGAATTCATACAAGCGTGTCTGCAAAGACGGACCGGTCTTTGACATTCGCGACATTATTTGGAATTAATGTGCATTGTAGTTCGAAAATAAATTCTCACTGTCATTCCAGGTTTAATCCGGGACCGAGTTCTTTATGTATTATTCCCGGCCTCTGCGGGAATGGAGCCTGGATTTACTCCTACGAGGCAATG
>DNUI01000096.1 GCA_003508565.1 Syntrophaceae bacterium | reverse complement strand
ATTTGGACAACAAAGGTTTTCCCGCGGATAAGTTCGGGTGAGCAGGCTTCTGTAGCCCTAAACTTTGTCGTCAGGTACTACGGAGTCGATATTCATACGAGCTTCAGCATCTGCGATCTCGACATGGCGACGGGTAAATTTACCCTGCTCAGGCTCGGTAAGGTGGACCAGGGTTCCGTATATGACAATTGACAGCGCCTGGTCCATTCTTTCAATATCACCTTTCTTTATCATCACAATGGCAAACATTCTTGAGAGGAAAAAGAAATTGACATGCATGAGCAACGTGCCTATACTTTCCGCCAGTAAAAGTAAGTTCATATTAAATCGAAGGGAAAAATCATGGACTTAAAAAAAATCGTCGATCAAGTAAAAGATGCGGCCGAAGACCTGAAGAAAAAGGCCGAGGCCAAGATCGAAGAGGCTCGTGACACCCTAGACAAAGACCACGACGGCATTCCTGATGCCCTGGAAAGTCTGACCGAGAAAGCCAAGACCTTGGCTTCACAGGCACAGAAAAAGGCAAAAGAATTGGCTGAACAGGCCGAGGAAAAGATCAAAGAGGCCCGTGACACCATAGACAAAGACCACGACAATGTTCCCGACGCATTGGAAGACCTGACCGAGAAAGCGAAGACGCTGGCTGGGCAGGCACATGACAAGGCAAAAGAGTTGGCAGGACAGGCCGAGGAAAAAGCCAAGGAGGTGGCCGGTATCGCCCAGGAGAAGTTCAAGCAGGCGACAACCGCCCTGGGTGAAATTGCCGACCAGGGCAAGGCCAAATTGGATGAACTTAAGGGGGGTGCCAAGAAGGCCGTGGACTCCGCGCGCGAGGGCATGGGCACGTCCGACGAGAACAGCAAAAAGGGTTAGCCTTGAGCAAATAAGAGCCTGCATATTCGCGGGCTCCTGTTTATTTGTCTCCCTTCATTGGCAGGGAGAGGAGATCACATAAATGGGTTTAAAGCGGAGTGCATGGAAAAAAATCTTGAGGCAGGTTTCTCCTGTCGTCTGAGGCAGTGCCGACTGTCCCGTTCCCGAAAGGTTCCCACCTGTCTAAGTAAAAGTAGCCGTTATTATTCATGAAGAGCAAAGACCGGCCTTATTTATTGATTCGCAAATGCCATGGTGATACTAGTATATAATACGTAACAAGCCCTTATCGCATAGGACAACAACAGGATCCGTGGGAAGACAAGAAAGGAGGTGACAAAAACAATCCAGAATCCCTACAGGGAGGAGTGTGCAGGGAAGTCGGAGTGTAATGCTTATAACCAATCTTTTTAATCCCCTGTCGTAAACGAGTCCGGAACAAAGTAAATTTGTAGTGCCGAATATAAAGAAAATATACCTTGAGGAAGGAGTAAGCAATGATGTCAAAAGATACAATCGTCTCTATCATAGTGGGCGCTTCTCTGGTATTCGGTGTCACTATTATGGGATGCGCAGGTAATGTGGCAGTGCCAGCTGAAAAGATCGCGAATGCCGAAAGGTCAATCTACGATGCCCGGGTGGGCAATGCAAGCGTGAACGCTCCTCTTGATCTCAGACTTTCAGAGGACAAACTTGTCGCAGCGAAGCTTGCGATAGTCCAGAAAGAGTACGAGAAGGCAACACGTCTCGCGGATGAAGCGATCCTCGATGCTGAGGTTGCAAAGGCGAAGACGCAGGCCGCGAAGGCGAAGAAGATCTCAAGTGAAATGCGCGAAAATATAGATGCAATGGCCAGGGAAATAGAGCGTACCCAGAGATAGGAGGATGAGAAGATGGAGAAGATGAAAAAACAAAGATGCGTAATGATCAACATTATGTTTTTGATGGGAATTGCATTGCTTGTTGCCGGATGTGCCGGCATGTCGGCCCAGGAAAAAGAAAGAGGCATGAAAGCCGTGAGTAAAGCACGGGCGGCCCTTGACGAAGCCAAAGCAAAGCCCGATGTGGCATCCGCTGCTTCAGTCAGGCTTTATGAGGCGGAGCAGGCATTGAAAGAAGCTGAACAGGTTGATGATGATATCGCAAAAATGGAACACCTGGCATATGTATCCGAACGGAAGACGCAACTTGCCGTTGCATCAGCAGAGCGCACAATAGCCGAAAACGAAACATTGAATCTTACCAGGGAGAAAGACCTGTTGCTATTGAAGCTTCGAGAGAAGGAAATAGCCAGGGCCCAGGCATCTGCACAAGAGAAAGCAGCGGAGGCTAGAATCGCCGCAACAATAGCGACGCAAAGGCAGGCAGAACTGAGAAAGGCCCAGATGGAGGTGGAAAAGAAAGAGGCCGAACTGGAAAAGGCAAGAATTGAGTTGGAGGAACTGAAAGCAAAATCTACCGACCGGGGCATGGTTCTTACTTTGGGCGATGTCCTGTTTCAGACAAACAGTGCCAACATGTCGGCGGGAGCTGCAAAAACCATCGATCAATTGGGTAATTTCATGAATCAATACCCGAACCGGAACGTTGTCATCGAGGGCCACACGGACAATGTGGGGAGTGCGGAGTACAATATGACCCTTTCCAAACGACGTGCCGATTCCGTTAAAAAAGCTTTGGTTGAAAGGGGCATTGCAGAGAACAGGATCACGACGAAGGGTTACGGCCAAACCGCCCCGATAGCCGGCAATAAAACAGCGGCCGGACGTCAGCAGAATCGTCGTGTTGAAGTGATCATCCTTGAAGATGCTCAAAGTCAGAAGTAGGCAGCCCGAGCGCCATAGCTACAGACGTGCACGCCTTCAGAATGATACACGCTCGGTTCGATCTGCATAGAAAATGATCAACTATGCATCTTTCTGGATGTATGCTCCCGGATAGGGGCCGAAAAAGATTTGAGACGCGTGTTTGAGTGTGAGGTTCCATGAAGATTCTTTTGATCTCCATGCCGGATGTGGCGCCATTGATTATGCACGAATCGGCCTTTCACTTGCCTAATCTGGGCATCGCAAGCATAGGAGCCAATATAGACGATGGACACCATGTCTATCTCATTGATCTGATCCGCAAACGCCGCTCTATTCATCGTTACGTGAGCCGCACGCTCTTGAAAATCCGGCCGAATATCGTGGGTCTGTCATCCATGACGTGGCAGTTCGACACATGCCTGAAACTGATCCGGCTGATCAAACACCTGCTGCCGGAGGTCAAAATCGTTATCGGCGGTTATCACGCAACGTTGATGTACGAGGAAATCGGTAACGGCCCGGAGGCCAGGCACATCGATTTTATTGTCCGCGGTGAGGGAGAAGAGACATTTCGACGACTGATCAATGCCCTGGATGGCAAAGATCACTTTGGAACCATCCCCTCACTGTCGTTCAAAAGCGAAAACAGGTTTGTGCACAATGAGAGAGGTGAGCTGCTCGATCTGGCCACTTTGAAACTGCCCATCCGGGACAAGAGGCGCCTCACATGGGGTTATCACATAATGAACCGCAGCGCTGAGGTCATCGAAACCTCGCGCGGATGCACCCGTACCTGCAACTTTTGCTGCATCCGCCACATGTACGGCGGATCCTTCAGGTCTTTCCCCATTCAAAGGATTCTGGCCGATATCGACGATATCTACTACAATAAAAAGTGCCGCTGGATCTTTGTCTCCGACGACAACATGGTCCTGTCCCCCGAGCGCGTGATCGAGCTGTCCGACGCCATTATTGCGCGGGGCTACCGGAATCTGCATTTCATAGTGCAGGCCGACTGTGTAACAATTTCCCGTAATGACGAGATGGTCCGCCGTATGGCAGAAGCAGGATTCAAATCTGTTTTCCTCGGCATCGAAAGCGTATCCAAGGTCAATTTAAGGGCCGCCCAGAAGGGTGATATCGTTGATGCGGCCCGCAATGCCATCGACATCTGCCACAAGTACAACATTATGGTGGTGGGGGGAATGATATTCGGCTTTCCGGAAGACACGGAAAAAGAGATCATGGAAAACTACCGATTCCTCAAGTCAACCGGTGCGGATGCCTCATACTGCCAAATTCTGACCCCTTACCCCAAAACGGGTATCCGGCAATACTTGATGGAAGAAAATCTGGTCACCAACCCCGATGATTTTTCGCGCTACAATGGCATTTGGGCCAATGTGCGCACCCGCACGGTGGATGCCGAAACCATGCAATACATGGTCTGGTATCACCGGCAGAATATTTTGGGCTGGTGGGAACCCTCCCGGTGGGCACGCGAGGAGGGACGCGATTGGACCGCCATCTGGATGTACATAATCCGGCCGTTGCTCAAAGTTATGATCGGCAGGTCATTGAAGAAACATGGTTGGAAAGGCCGCTATCAACGGGAAATCGCATACCTTAAAACCGTCAACCGGTTTCCGGATCTCGATGTGTGACTATCTGCTGCAGTGATGCCGAGGACCAGCACATCAGATCAACCACCTTTGTAACATTTAGGGAAGGTTGGGGGCAGTCCGGTTTCGTAAAGAGAAATTGACAAAAAATCAACATTTTTAACGCCGATGAAAATATACCTCATAAATCCAAAGACGCCGGATAATTTCTGGGCCATGCGGGGAGCTCTTGACATTGTGGGCAAGCGTCAGACACTTATGCAGAATACAGCCCTTTTAACGTTGATTGCCCTGACACCAAGAGACTTGGATGTGGAATACATTTTTTGTGATGAAAATATCACGCACATTCATTGGGATATCGAGTGCGATCTTGTAGGGATTACAGGTTATACCCTCCAATCTGAGCGGATGGGAGAGATCAGTGNNGCCTGAATGTGTTGAAAAGATATCTGATTATCTTTTTATCGGCGAGGCGGAGTATACCTGGCCGCAGTTTTTAAGAGATTGGGTTCAGGGCATTGCAAAAGCCGTCTACAGGCAAGAGTCGTTTGTCGATATAAAAGACACGCCGGATCCGGACCTCTCCCATATCTGTTCGAAAGATTACCATTACTTTTCCCTCCAGACCAGCCGCGGTTGCCCTAATAGATGTGATTTCTGCGACGTTATTCATGTCTCCGGAAGAAAATACCGGAGCAAAACGATTGACCAGATAATGCTCTCAGTTAAGAACGCCCAGGCCTGGGGAGCGAAAACCATTTTTTTTTCCGATGACAATTTTGTTGTGAACCGAAAATTTACGA
>DNUI01000078.1 GCA_003508565.1 Syntrophaceae bacterium | reverse complement strand
GGAAAAAATTTACGAACAGACGGACCGTGATATCAATTTACAGAGGGTAATGAATGCCACGATCTTCGGCAAAGATACGGGAGAAAAGGACTGGGTTCCCGACAGGGCCATAGGGCCGACGGACGATGATCTCTACGACGCCGAAAGGGAGTATCACGATTCAGAGATAAGCAAGATATCAGGGAGACGACTCGATGATATTCAGAAAATGGATACAAAACAAAAGAGGGAACTCCTCATGAACTTTAGAAAAGAGCAATTGCGGAAATTGATACAGACCTACTACCGTGAACGGGGCTGGAATGCAATGGGAGTGCCGCAAGTCGAGACCCTCAAGCATATTGGATTGTGGGAGTTACTGACACAGGAAACACAAATGAAGATTATAGAACTAAACGGGTAACATATTTGTACACTGCGTATGAATCATCCCCCCTTGGCCGATAGGATGGACAAGGGGGGATGCTTTTTAAGAAAGAGGCAACCACATGCGAAAGCAGAACATAAGAAACATCGCCATCATTGCCCACGTTGATCACGGCAAAACGACCCTCGTTGACGCCATGCTCAAGCAAACGGGTACCTTCCGGGAGCATCAGGAAGTTGCGGAGCGGGTGATGGACTCCATGGATCTCGAGAGAGAGCGGGGGATCACTATCATGGCAAAGAATACGGCCATATGGTACGACAGCGTCAAGATCAATATCGTGGACACGCCGGGACATGCGGATTTCGGCGGTGAGGTTGAACGGAGCCTGAATATGGTCGATGGGGCCATATTGCTCGTCGATGCGAGCGAGGGCCCCCTTCCGCAGACCAGGTTCGTTGTGAAAAAAGCCCTGGCCAGACAACTGCCCGTTGTTGTCGTTATCAACAAGATCGACCGGGGTGATGCCCGGATCGAAGAGGTAATCAATGAGATTTACGATCTTTTTATTGATCTCGATGCTCGTGATCAGCAGATCGAGTTTCCCATCCTCTATACCAACGCCAAACGGGGTATCGCCCACCGGAAACCAGGAGATCAATCGGAAGACTTGAAGCCCCTGTTTGATGCCATCTGTTCCGCTATACCTGGTCCTGAGGTCGATGACGAGCATGTTCCCCAGTTCCTGGTGACGAATCTCGATTACGATTCCTATGTGGGGCAGATCGCCATCGGGCGCCTGATCAACGGAGCGCTCGCGATGAATCAGACCTATGCCCTTTGCGGAGAAAATGCGATCACGCCCGGCGTCAGATTTTCCGCCCTTTACACATTTCACGGTTTGAAGAAAAAGCAGGTTGAGGCCGTCGAAGCCGGTGATATCATCGCCTTTGCCGGCGTCGAATCCATCAGTATCGGCGATACGATTACATCACAGGAAAATCCCCTCCCTCTCCCACGGATACACATCGAC
Organism: Syntrophaceae bacterium; assembly: GCA_003508565.1. GTDB lineage: Bacteria > Desulfobacterota > Syntrophia > Syntrophales > UBA2185 > UBA2185. The sequence goes on along the minus strand of DNUI01000078.1, from coordinate 5,063 downwards.
GCGCCAACCGTTTCTATGATCTTTTACGTCAACAACAGCCCCTTTGCCGGCAGGGAAGGGAAATATCTGACGTCACGACATCTTCTTGAACGTTTGGAAAGGGAAAGTTTCCGGAACGTCGCGCTGAAAATGAAGCCCCTGGAGCGTAAAGACGCCTTCGAGGTCTGCGGGCGGGGGGAGCTGCAGATGGCCGTGCTGATCGAGACCATGCGCCGGGAAGGCTATGAACTTATGGTGTCCAAACCGAATGTCATCACGAAAAAAGAAAATGGTAAAACCCTGGAACCTGTGGAGCGTGTTTTTATCGATATTCCCGAAGCATTCGTCGGCATTGTGACGGAAAAGCTTTCGGTGAGAAAAGGGCGTATGGTCCACCTCATCAACAAGGGAAGCGGCCGGGTCAACCTGGAGTTCCTGGTTCCCTGCCGGGGCCTCATCGGGTTCCGCAGTCATTTCCTGACGGATACCAAAGGGGCCGGTGTTATGAATACGCTCTTTGAAGACTATGAACCGTGGTTCGGGCCGATCCCGCAACGGGCAAGCGGCGCCCTTCTGGCCGATAGAAGCGGCAGGGTAACGACCTATGCCAGCCTGGCCATGGTTGACCGCGGTGAACTCTTCGTCGAGGTGGGGACTGAGGTGTATGGGGGGATGATCATCGGGGAGCGCAATCGCACCGGTGATATGGGGGTGAATATTACCAAGGAAAAGAAGCTCACAAATATCAGGAGTTCGACGGCGGAAGCGACTGTAACGTTAAGGCCTCCGCGGCCGCTGTCCCTTGATCAGTCCATTGAATTTATCGCTGAAGACGAACTGGTGGAAATCACACCGCAGCACATCCGCCTACGCAAGATGGAACTCGATCCCAACAAACGGGCATCAAGACGAAGGGAAGACAATAATCCCTAACCGTCATCATGATTGATCCCCCCTTGCCGACTTTCACATTGATCGGCCCACCAAAGAAGGCAAGGGGGTATCTTCAGGAGACTTCTTACATCAGCTTAGCCATAGAGAAACAATTCCAAAAGTGCACGGCAGAAAGATCGCACGGACGGGAATATAACACTTTGTCAGTGAATATCTCTGAAATGGAAATAGAGGGTGGAATAAAAACTGGTTGGAATAAATAGTTACGCATGTTCCCTCCCGCGAGGATATTCACGATGGATTGGTCTTCCGGCTTCAGGCTGCCTACTCACCCGCCTTCCCATCACGCTTTGGGTGTGACAGTGGCTCTTCGGGCTTTCGTTCCTTTCACGGCTGCGGGGCAGCGGGGGCGTTTAACCCCTCTTCCACACATCCATCTTTAATCTTTTTTCGTGAACGAAATGGTATATGTTCACTAACAAAGACAAACTCCTTTGTCAAGAATTAATTGGCAGGGGTCACGCGATGATATCAATCAGCTGTTTTTCCATCTCGTCTTTGGTCTGAATAGTCTTAATATTTGCGCTGAAATCATGCTCTGTGACGATGAGGTTAACGAGTTGCTCCACCACGTTCACATTTGAAGATTCCAGATTTTGAGCCCTTTCTTCCGGAGGTAATGCCTCATCAGGGGGTAAGGGGTCTCCGGGTGTACCGATGCGGCTGATGGATACTTTGACACCTGAAGGATAGACTTCTTCCATTTCTACCCTGCTCTTTTTGAAATTATTCGTCTCAGAATTGGCAATATTGTTTGCCGTAACATCTATTTTCCGGAAAAAAGCCCCAAGTGCGGAAAGGGCGGCGTTACATGCGTCAGACATACACATCCCTCGTTAAAGTATTGTTCAATTATTATCGGCTTTCTGAAAAAAAACTTTACATTCAATGAAACGTGGAGTTGTTTCTCCTTTCACTATCCGAACCAGCCTATCAAAAATACGCCCGTTATCATTATGGCAGCTCCCGTCAATCTCTCCGCGATTTTTTCTTCCTTGAACAACAGTGCTCCGTAGATTACGCCGAACAGGAGGCTTGTCCGTTTCAGTGATATCATGTAGGCGACATTTGTCATGGAAATAGCCAGAACATGACTGAAGATCGCGACTGATACAATAATACCAAGAATTAAACCGATGAAAGGTTTTTTTGTCAGATCTTTCCGAGGTCCGGTTTTCACTGCTAACGGGAGAAATACGAACATTAACGCTGTAAAGGCCACATTGTAAATGATGCCAAAAAAATAGGGATTGGAATGGTTAATGGCAAGTTTGCCGATTGTTGATGTGAAGGCGTAGATAAAAGAAACAAACAGCATCAGGCGCGATCCCGGTTCTGTAAAAATGGCCCTCAAAGGGCCGAGGATTCCGTACTTAGCCTTTGAGATATTGAGGCAGTATGCGCCTGCTATGATAAGAACAATTCCCCAGAATCCGCCGGCACTGATTTTTTCACCCAATAGCATCCAGCCCGTTAAGATAATGAAACCGGGAGTAAATGCTAAAAATGGTACCGACAAAGATATGGGTGAGGCTTTAAGGGCTTTCATGTAGCAATACAATGCGAATACTTCCAGTGGCAAACCGATAAGTATACAGAGCCAGAATGTCATATCCGCGGCGACTAAGGGGATAAAAAAAAGAGATATGAGCAACCAGGGCAGGGCATAGCCAAGCCTGATTAGTCCCATGGCATAGGGAGGCTGATCAGAGAAAAACTTTTTTGTTAAAGCATCAGACGTGGCGAGGCTAAAAGCGGCAAGCAAAGAAAGAAAAAACCACGACACTGGGTGACATCACTTTCCGATTTTATGTGTCACAATGAATCACCTTTGCTGTTGCGGCAACGGTGTCGGTTGTACCCACTTGTTTGTACTCCCATCATAAAACCACTTGTCAGGAAATCCTCGGCGTTTTGTAAAAGTGGGATTTTTTGCCCAGGCAGTCAACTCTTTATAAGCCTCATGAATTTTTCTGAATGTGGCGGCATTTCCCCCTATATCGGGGTGGTGTGTTTTTGCCTGACGCCGGTAGGCATCTTTTATTCGCTTTAATAATTCGGTAGCGCTCAATTCTGATTTATCAAGTTTAAGGTTAGATAAATGCATCGTCTTCATGGAAGGTACTTTTAACATTGACGGCTTCACAGAAACTGCCGGCGCATTCGTCCGGACAGCTTGTGCGAGAACATAGTGCGAGGCCAAGTATCTTTTATTTGTTCGTTTCTTTTCTTTCCACCAGATGCTTCCAAGCATATCAGCCATTTTGCTGAAATCTTCCGAAGGCTTCTTGCCGGGAGATCGTGGATAGAAGAAGCTGAACATCTCCTCAGACCCATAGGGGAGCATGTCCAATATGATCATCACATCGGAAAAATAAAATGTTGCATATTTTACATTCAGTGCTTTTATTAAACCGGTTCTTACGTCTAACTTATAATGGAGCCTTTTCCGGCAATCCATGGAGCAGTACCTGCGACGCCCTATAGTAACCAAGGTTCCGCAGGCAAGGCATCTCCTTATTTTCTTGCCATTTGGTTCTATGATATTTCTAACTATTAATTGTTTCATAGTAATGTCGCACAAGAGAGAGTATAATATACCGTGTCAAATATTACAGAACGCTGTGAATGTCAACCGCATTCCATATTTCATCTTGCCTCAACCGGTTTCATTATAGTAATAAATTTAGAGTAAAAGATTATGAATAATTCCTCATCGAGGTCGTCAACGTGGCTATGATTTCAAATAAATGGACCCGGTTCATATTTTTGTGTACCATCCTCTTCTGTACATTCCCTGCCGATGCGCTGTCGGATGTCATAGTCTATGATATTGTGGCGTTCCCGGGCGAGGAAGTCATGCTCAAGGCTGAGACCCGGGGAGGATTATTCAAGAGTAGGGGAGAGCTTGTAGAGTTTATTGTCAATAGGAGATCCATTGGGAAAAACCTTTCCGGCAGCGATGGCTTCGCTGTGAAATGGTTTGTTCCGCTAACAGCAGGTCTATACAAAATAAACGCAATATGCGGCGATGATAAAGACAGCGGTATTCTCCTTGCAGTGGGGAAGAAAACCAAGATTGTGTTTATTGATGTCGAAGGAAGTTTATTGGAGGAGACATTTGGAATAAGAGCAAGACCTGGAAGCGCAAAGGCTGTTCAAAAAATACAGAAAAGATTCCCCGTAGTATTTCTCCAGAAAGGTCTTATGGGTGTGAAAGCGATTAAGTTATGGCTGAAGAAGAATGATTTTCCCTTGGCTCCTGTACTGCCCTGGAACAGGGGTGACGTGTTTGGGGAAATTGCGGAGAAAGGTTTGAAGATTAAGGCGGTAGTTGGGAAACCGGAGGTGATTGAATCCGCAGAGATGCATAAATTTCAAGCCTTCAGCTTTGATTCCATGGAGGATGCGGAAGAAGTAGAGAACTGGGAAGAGGTAGAGAAAAAATTAAAATGATGTATCCCGCATAGCTTTCCTCAGAGCTTGCACCTTGGCACCGATATCGGGAGAGCCAACTATTTCTGTCACCAGTGCGATACATCTGGCACCCCTGCGATACACCTCAGTAATGGTGTGTTCTTTGATCCCGCCAATGGCTACAAACGGCAGACTGATATTCTTTACCACGTAATCGAGGTATTCCAAGCCCACAGGCTCGCACACGTCTTTTTTGGTATTCGTTGCAAAGATAGGTCCCACCCCTATATAGTCAACGCCCAGTTTTACTGCGGCTTCGGCCTGGGCGGGAGAATGAGTGGAAAGACCGATGAACATGTTTTCTCCTGCCAGTTTTCTCACTGCCCCGGGGGGCAGGTCTCCCTGACCAAGGTGTATCCCGTCTGCACCCACCAGTAAGGCCAAATCGAGGCGGTCGTTGACGATGAACGTGACCCCGGCCTCGCTGGTCATTTCTCTGATTTTCCGGCACTCTTCATATTGTTGCCGGTCGCTCTTCTCTTTCTCACGATACTGGATAACCCTGATCCCGGCTTCAATCATCCGCGCCACCACTTCAATGTTGCTCCTCCCCAGTGAGTATTCCTCTGCGGTAATCCCGTAAATATTTGCCTCGAGAAGACCAACGAGCCTCCGCTTATGTACCGTCATAATTTCCTCCTGCCATATCGTTG
>DNUI01000231.1 GCA_003508565.1 Syntrophaceae bacterium | reverse complement strand
TACATGGGATATTACAAGCTGGGCAGAGCCGGTTTTGACTAAGTTTGTTGAAGCATCAATTGTGAGTAAGCTACCCCTCCCCTGAAGGAGAGGGGCTTTCAGCAGCCCTGAGCAGATCTGTTCCAGAATCAGAGATCTGCCCGGACCTCCAGGCCAGCCTACATGCAGCGACGATCTGCAGAGGTCCCAGTCTTGCTGGAACGTTGGCCTCAGATCTGCCAGAGACGGCCTCAAATCGTATTTCAGCCGTTCCCTTTCGGGCAAGAGTCTGGCAGAGCCGTACAGGATCAGCATCGAACGGTTTACCCGGTGGGTGCCTGAGATGCCCAAGTACAAACAGGAGATAGGTTGAACATGATGATAAACATTTCGTTGGGAAGTGTACCCAATTCCTCCCGCCCCCTAAAGGAGACGGGCCTCCTTGGTGATTTACTGTGAATAAGACTTTGAGGAAGTGACCTGAGATGGATGAGGATAAACGGATGAAAGCGATATTAAGATGTGCAAAAATGCTGCAATATTCGACAAGCATAATACTGGTGACCTTTAAAGACGATGCGGGCATGGCGGAAGAACTAACAGAATGTGTAGACCAGTTATGCGAGATAGTGGGTCTACTGGGAATGGGAAACACGGACGAAGCTGAAAGGCTGAATATAGAACTGGTGAAAAAGATAAAAAGCCATGCAACAACATGAAGGAGGAACAACGATATGGGAATAGATCCAAGAATACCGAAAACGTGATGATGAGACAAGTCACCGAGGTATTGATGATGAATGAAAACCGCATAAAAGAACTTGAAACGGGTATAAAGGATGCAATAGAAGCACTAGAACACATTGACTGTCAATTCTTCGCGTGTCCGGGTCCAGATAAGCCACATAAACACATGGCAACATGCGTGAGATGCGACGCAATCAGACATCTCAATGAATTGTTAAATAAGGAGAGATCAAAATGATCTTTAAAGTTTACAAAGACGGAAAAGATACCGGAGTCTACATTGCCAATAAAAATGATGAAACCGCAATACGAGACCTAGACCGACACATATCGAAACTGGGGGCAGATGAGTGGGAAGACAACTATAGATCAATCATATCAGAAATCAAATCAACACTGACCGGCATGGTTATCATCGAACTGAGAATGGAACACTTCGACATGCAAGAATCCGACGAAGTACAAGAGATTCATATATGGGAAGTGAAAGAAGATGATAAAGATAAAGAGAGTTGAAATTTTATTTGATAAAGTAGGAAAAGCGTATTTGGCACATATTCGCAAAAAACCAAACGGACTTGGCAAGGGGGAGAGTGATCATGGTATTAACAAGACCGAACATAAAAATGACATTCGATGCTTTCGTTGATACAAACAAAGATGCAGCAAGAGATTTGTGCAATGAATATGCTCGATGCCATCTAATAGAGAACAAAATCATAAACCTGCTGTCAGCAATACCGGCAGGACAGACACGCCCAGCTGTTGCAAGAAGCTTAAACATAAAAACACATGCAAAAGGAGAATCATTAGAGCTTGTATTGGACACAATGCAAAATAGAAAACTAATCAAACTTGAAGGAGACCATTGGACGGTGCCGGATAATCAACACCGTGTAGCAGGTATAATCATGGGTTATATCGTTCATTGTGAAACCTATGAAGGTGAGATACTTTTCCGGGAAGATTGGTATCAAACTGATCCGGTCGAGAATTATGGACTTTGGACAAACAAGAAATAGCCGCCATGGATTACCCCGGTTCGACTCCGGGAGCGGCAATCAGGAGGTAGAGATACATATGACAACGATTGAAGAGTTCATTGAAATACACGGAATAAAAATGAAGGAATGCAACAAAATACATCAAAGCCCATATATGCCAGATTTCAAAGGAGATCATTGGGAAATTGTGCTGCACATGCCGGGAAAAGGAATAAACGAGTTTGTGACATACTTTTCAAAAGGGATTGGTCACAAAGGAAAGAGGCCAACAGTATCCGAAGTTCTAGACTGCATTGCATCGGATGCATCGGGATACGAAAATTCGAATAGTTTCGAAGACTGGGCCAACGATTATGGATATGACACTGATTCAAGAAGAGCAGAGACAATATATCACAATGTGAAAGCGGCGTCTTTGAACATGAAAAATTTCTTGGGAAAAGAAGCTTACGAAACCTTGCTGTGGGAACCGGAGAGAATGTAAATGGTGGTCGAATACTACCATTATTTCGGCATGAATGAAATCCATTATGACGATAAACCAAAGAAACCTAAAAAAGGATTCCGCAACCCTAGAGGCACAGAACACCCGATTGACAGAAGGATCGAAAAAGCGATACAACAACACGATAAATGAGGTGACGGCCATGGAAAAAGAGGCAAAATTACGCATAGTTGATATATTCTTAAAATACGAAATTGATGATGACAGTTACATGTTAAACAACTACGGAAAGTTGTCAGATCACTGGGAAACAAATGCATTAAAACTTGGTCAACATTGGCTAATACCAAATCAAAAATGGCACGATCTAAGGGGGGAAGAACGTCGAGACGCATACCGATACGCAAACGAAGACAAAAAACGCGTCGAAGATTGGCTAGACAATAAATGGTACTACGTGAGAGCCATCATAAAAATTGACTTGGAAATACGGATAAACAAAGAACCCTTAAGCACCTCAATATATGAATCACTGTGGGGAATCGAAAGTGATGATCCAGACATAGGCTGGTATCACAGAGATCTACTGAACGAAACCCGCAAAAGATTATCCAACATCGGATTCAGCATGCTGGAACTGGATACAGCATTCGAAAAGTATGCAAAGCTATCAGACAAAGAATTGCAATGGGAGGTAACATGATCCCAAACACAGATCCGAAAACAGGTATCAGATACGGGGTGATACCATTACACGATCTAGACCCCTGGTTCGCATACGAAGAATTTTATGATAACTCGGAAAACCTTGCAATAAAAGAAATCGAGCTTGAAATTGACGAATTGTTCGAACCAATTAAAGAGTTCGCAAAAGAACGAGGATTGGATAAAGAAACCGAAATCGAGAAATTAAAAGAATCAATCGCAGAAGAAATGTTCGAAAACTGGGACGAAAGCGAAGATTCCAGACTATATGAACACGATGGATACAAAATACAATTAATCGGCAATGACCTATTCATTGCCGAATCTCCATATGTTACTCTCGGACCACTTTGTTCACCATGCGCGCCAGGAGCAGTTTATTTACCAGATGCAGACGGAAAACGCGGATTCATGGCTTATTGTCTACCAAAGGAGTGTTTCGAAGACGATAAGACCCCGTATGAGTATATAACCATCGAAGAAGGATATAACAAACTATGGAAACAGCTTTATCCCGAGGATAACACGCCATCGCTGATTGCCGATATGAATGAACTGATGCGTTTCCTATACAAAAAGGAAACAGAGGAAACAGATCTAGACGTTTTACACTGGATCAGAAACTTGAGAACAAACGTCGTGCTTCTGCTTGAATCGGCAGCAACTGATCCAAACGGTGACAAGGTAAAATTTTATCTGACTTCTGTAAGATTGCAGATAGGCATGGTCAACGAAATGAAGAGGAGAGTTGAAGATGAAAACTATTGAGAGGACTTAAAATGAGATATTTGGTTGTTTTGAAATCTGGCATTAAAATAACTATAAATGAACTCACAAAAGATGAACTTGAAAATATCAGAAACAATCATGGTAGCAACGTCACGGTGGGGTTTGGTACAAATGGTTCATTTATAGAACGATCCGAGATTGCAGCTATTGTGGCGGATCAAGTATTTGTGGGG
>DNUI01000276.1 GCA_003508565.1 Syntrophaceae bacterium | reverse complement strand
GTTTCAGGATCATACAAAACTTTACAGGCCTTGGCAATCTCAAATTGGGGATTACGAATTTGTACTTGATTTTATAAAAAAATTAAAGTAGAAATAATGTTATATAGGAACTATGCAGGGGTGCCGACCAGGCTGAGAAGATACCCTTTGAACCTGATCTGGGTAATGCCAGCGGAGGAAACTGAATCTGTGACGAATTTCTTTTGGGGCATATCTTTGGAGGCAAAAGGGTATGCCCCATATTTTATTCATAATTCGACATTTGCAGGAGCGTTTTTACAATGACACAATTAGATGCGGCAAGAAAAGGCATACTCACCGAAGAGATGAAACGATGCGCCGAAGCGGAAGGGATATCTCCTGAATTCATTCGAGAGGGCATTGAAAAAGGCACCATCGTAGTAACCCGTAATATACAACACACAGTCATAGCACCTCTTGCCATAGGCAAGGGGCTCAGAACAAAGATCAATGCCAACATTGGGACATCCAGGGACCGCGTGGATCTTGATTTGGAGCTCGAAAAGGTGAAAATTTCTGTCGCCGCAGGGGCAGATACAATTATGGATCTATCCACAGGCGGCGATATCAGGAAGATCAGACAGGCAATCATCAAGGTATCATCCATCCCCGTGGGAACAGTTCCTCTTTATCAGGCTGCCGCCGATATGATTGAGGCGAAAAAAGCTATCGTTGAGATGACCGGTGAAGACATGTTCCGGGTTATCGAAGAAAACGGCGAGGACGGCGTTGATTTCATCACGGTTCATTGTGGTGTTACCAGGAGAAGTGTTTCCTGCATAGAGGAGGAAGGGCGCATTGTGGGCATTGTGAGCAGGGGCGGTTCCATCCTGCGAAACTGGATCTCTTTTAATGACAGGGAAAATCCCCTCTACGAAGAATATGACCGCTTGTTGGAAATCGCCAGGCGCTACGATATGGTTCTCAGCCTTGGTGATGGCTTGAGGCCGGGGTGTCTCGCCGATGCCACGGACCGGGGACAGGTCCAGGAGCTTATTCTCCTTGGAGAACTTGCAAAAAGAGCCAAAGATTTCGGGGTGCAGGTTATGATCGAAGGCCCCGGGCACGTACCCATCAATGAGATCAAGGCAAATATACAGTTACAAAAAAGCCTGTGTGATGGCGCACCTTTCTATGTCCTGGGGCCGTTGCCGACAGATATCGCTCCCGGTTATGATCACATCACGTCAGCAATCGGCGGGGCAATCGCCGGATCAGCAGGGGCAGACTTTCTCTGCTACGTAACACCCTCGGAACACCTGCGACTTCCTACACTTGAAGACGTAAGAGATGGCGTCATAGCTTCTAAGATTGCTGCTCATATTGCCGATATTGCGAAGGAAATCCCTGGCGCCATGAAGAAAGACATCATGATGGCGAAATACAGAAAGGATTTCAACTGGCAAGGCCAGGTAGACGTCTCCATTGATCCGGAAAAGACAGAAAAACTACTTGAGAAGAGCAAAAGCGCAGAAGATGAAGGCTGTACCATGTGCGGAGAGTTTTGCGCCATCAAACTGGGGAAATCGAGTAGTCATAAGAAAATATCATAAAAGGATCCAAGGATTTCAGGGGTTAAGTATTTGTATCCCCATAAACTCATAAGCACCTTGAGAATCCTTTATCTCTTCTTATATCTTATTCAATTCTCATCACGTGTTTATCAGAATGCCGCCCCTCGTGGGTGGACTTAAATGGCACTACAGCCTTCGTGCATTTCAAAAAGGATGTCGCTCCTTTAGAACCCCTAAAGGAAAAGACCATTCAGGGGGATTGAGGGACGTGTTGTCCCCCGGAGACACCGACAATTTCTGCATAATAGAACGGCAATGTTCAAATCATGCTTGACTAATCCCTAAAAAAAATATAGTCAAATTCGATTTATATAAACTGGACAAACTTATTATGGAAGACAGCGAACTCTTAAGAAAGAAAAAAGAAAAGATAGAATCCCTCAAGGCGGACGGCATTGAATTGTATCCAAACGACGTCCGGGTGAAGGACACTGCTGCGTCACTCATTTCCCGTTTTTCCCATTTGGACCATGACGCCCTTGCCACAATCGATGAGAGATTTACGATCGCGGGTAGATTGATGGCTGTTCGTGACTTTGGTAAAGGGTCATTTATCATGCTTCAGGACAGGACAGGAAGAATTCAGACTTTTGTAAGGAAGAATCAGGTAGGGGAATCCACCTATTCCTTGTTTAAAAGACTCGATATAGGGGATATACTGTTTGTCGGCGGGAAAATATTCAGAACCAGGACAAATGAACTTACGATTGACGCCGATGAACTGAGGCTCTTGTCAAAGGCCATGAGACCTCTCCCGGAAAAATGGCACGGTCTCACGGATATTGAAACCAGATACCGCCAGCGGCATCTTGATCTTATCGTGAACCCCCATGTGAAGGAGGTGTTCCAAAAGCGGAGCAGAATTATTCACCTTATACGCAGTTTTCTGGAAGAGCGCGATTTTCTCGAAGTAGAAACGCCTATGATGCAGCCCAAAGCGGGCGGTGCCATGGCGCGCCCTTTTAAGACATATCATAACGCCTTAGGCATGGATTTCTACCTGAGGATTGCCCCGGAACTGTATCTGAAAAGATTGATTACCGGAGGTTTTGAAAGGGTATACGAAATAAACAGAAATTTCCGGAACGAAGGCATTTCCACCATTCATAACCCAGAATTTACGATGTTGGAATTTTATCAAGCGTACGCCACCTATGATGATCTGATGGTAATTACAGAAGAAATGTTTACCTTTATTGCCCGAGAACTTCTGGGTTCCCTGACATTTTCATATCAGGAAACAGAAATTGACCTGACGCCGCCGTGGCCGCGCATTACTCTGAAAGATGCAATTATCAGATACGGCAAGATATCAAGCGATGTCGTGGATGATCCTGCCAGGTTGGTAGCCAGCGCGAGAGATCTGGGGCTGAACATCAAGGACAACGAATCCCCGGGCAAAGTCATGATGGCTATATTCGAAGAAAAGGTGGAGTCAGAACTCATTCAACCTACATTCATAACGCATTATCCCATTGAGGTATCACCTCTTTCGAGAAAAAATCCTCTCCACCCCGAGGTAACCGATCGATTTGAACTTTATATTTATGGAAAAGAAATTGCGAACGCCTTTTCAGAACTTAACGACCCCGTCGATCAACGGGAGCGGTTCATGATGCAACTCAAGGAAAGAGAAGCCGGAGATGATGAAGCTCACGAAATGGATGAGGATTATATACGGACCCTTGAGTATGGGATGCCGCCTACCGCGGGAGAAGGAATCGGTATTGACAGGCTGGTCATGCTCTTCACAAACTCTGCCTCTATAAGGGATGTGATCCTTTTCCCTCTTTTAAGAACCAGGGAAGAATAAAATCTGCCATGTCCTTCGAACTTTTTATCAGTCTCCGATACCTACGGGCTAAGCGAAAACAGGTCTTCGTTTCCATTATCACCTTTATATCCATAGCAGGCATTTTTTTAGGCGTTGCCGCGCTCATCATTGTCTTAGCAGTAATGAACGGTTTTGAAACTGACCTCAGGAATAAGATTCTGGGGATCAATGCTCATATTGTCCTGATGAAGTACAATGGCGCCATAAAGGATTATACAAAGGTCATGAGGGAGATCACGGAGGTTGACGGCGTCGTCGCCGCCACACCATTCATATACAGTCAGGCCATGCTGAAAAATGGAAATCATACAAGCGGTGTAGTCTTGCGGGGAATGTCGGTAGACTCTGCCCTTAATGTTATCAACCTGGGAAAGATGCAGGAGGGCAACATCCATTATCTTTCAGATACACATCGTGAAATTCCCGGGCTCGACAAGGATGCCTCCACACTTCCAGGAATTGTAATCGGCAAAGAACTGGCGAAGAACATGGGACTTTTTCTTTTCGAGCCCGTGAGCATCATATCCCCCATGGGAATCTCTACCCCTATGGGCATGGTTCCCAGAATGAAAAAGTTTATCGTAGTCGGCATTTTTGATTCCGGATTTTATGAGTATGATTCAACTTTGGCGTACATATCCCTGAAAGACTGCCAGGAGTTTCTAAATCTGGGAGAAGACGTGACCGGCCTGGAGATCAAAGTAAACGATATCTATAAGGCGAATGTCATCGCGAAATCTGTAGAGAGAAAACTTGGATTTCCCTTTTGGGCAAGACACTGGATGGAAATGAACAAAAACCTTTTCGCCGCCCTGAAGCTTGAGAAAAGGGTCATGTTTATCATCCTCAGCCTCATTGTTCTCGTTGCGGCATTCAACATAATATGCACGCTGATTATGATCGTCATGGAGAAGAACAAGGACATTGCCATTTTGAAAACCATGGGGGCTACTTCGGAAAGCGTCATGAAAATTTTCATTTACCAGGGGATGACGATTGGCGTGATTGGTACCCTTCTTGGATGTCTTGGAGGCCTGTCTGTCGCTTTCAACCTGGAAAAGATTTCTGTATTTATAGAAAATCTTTTCGGCTTTAAAATACTGCCCGGAGATGTCTATTATCTGAGCCAGTTGCCTTCCCAGGTCAATTACATCGATGTCCTCATCATCATTGTGGGTACCATGCTGATATGTTTCCTATCAACCATTTACCCGTCCCGAAGGGCTTCCAAACTAGACCCTGCGGAGGCCCTGAGATATGATTAATGATAAAAATTGAAAATCTCAGCAAAACATTCGTGAAAGACGGCAACAAGATAGAAGTCTTAAAAGACTTGAATCTTGCTATCCTCCGGGGCCAATCATTGGCCATTCTTGGCGTTTCCGGCGCGGGGAAAAGCACCCTGATCCATATTTTGGGAACATTGGATCAACCCACATCGGGGTGCGTGCTTTATGATAACATTAATGTTTTCGAATGGGAGAGGAAAAAGCTGGCAGAGTTCAGAAATAAAACTATTGGTTTCGTGTTTCAATTTCATAACCTCCTTCCTGAATTTAACGGTCTGGAAAACACTATGATGCCGGCTCTGATACACGGTCTATCTCCCAGGAAAGCGAGGGATCGGGCAGAAACTTTATTGCAGGAAGTGGGACTTGGTGACAGGCTGAACCACAAACCAGGAGAGCTCTCCGGGGGGGAGCAGCAGCGAGTAGCCGTGGCGAGGGCACTTATCATGGAACCCGAAATCATTCTTGCTGATGAGCCTACAGGCAACCTTGATAGCGAAACAGGGAAGAAGATAGAAGATATCCTGGTAGGCCTCAATAAAAGCAAACACATTACCCTGGTTGTGGTAACCCACAACAAGTCCTTGGCAGATAGGATGTCTCAAAAAATCGGCTTAAAAGATGGAAAGATTTATAACTATGAGTAAAATAGTTATTCTTATAAAAGCTGCCGTCTTCCTGCTCGCATTACTTCTGTTGATACACTGTCAGCAGGCCTTCGCAGAAGATTTGAAAAAAATTGTCCTTCTTCCCTTTGATGTGCACAGCAGGACAAATACAGAGAATCTTCAGAATGCCATCTATAAAGGAATAACCGAGGAGTTTGCCAAAACGAAAAGTATTCAGCTCATTGAAAGAAGCGTCTTTGCCAAATCTATTGAGGGCAGACTGATCGATGAAAAACTTGCCTTTCACGTGGGTAAAGAAACCGGCGCCAATTATGTCATCATCGGCAGTCTTTCTGAATTCGGAAAGCAACTCAGTGTCGATGTAAGGGTTATCGACGTAAAGGCGGAAAGAACATTGCCCGGCATCTTCGCCCAGGGTAGGGGCATAGAAAGTATTGGTCCCATATCCGCCCAGATTAGGACCAACATTCTTATAAAGATCGCCGCTGACATGAGAATTGCAAAAATTGAATTTAAGGATAACCGGAAAATTGAAAGCAGCGCCATCAGTCAGGTCATAAAAAGCGCCAGAGGAAATCTCTTTTCCGAAGCCGATCTCTCCTCTGATATAAAAGCGATATACAAAATGGGCTATTTCGATGATGTTGCCGCAGATGTCGTCAGTACGCCCGAGGGGCAGATCATTACTTTTATAGTTAAGGAGAAACCCCTCATAGCAGAAATAAAATTCAAAGGGAATAAGGCTATCGACAGGGGGGAGATAGAAGGTGCACTTACATTCAAAGTCCGTCAGCTTCTGAACCCGGAAAAAATTGTGACCAGCATAGAAAAAATCAAATCCCTTTATGACAATAAGGGATACTATAATGCCGAGATTGCCCATACCGTTGAGAAAGTAAGGGAAAAAGATATCCGTGTCACCATTGATATTACGGAAAACGAGAGGTTGTATATCAAAACTATTTCTTTTGAGGGAAACCGCGCATTTACCGATAAAGAACTAAAAAATATGATGACCTCAGAAGAAAAGGGCTTCTTTTCCTTTATTACGGATTCTGGTATTCTGAAGAGGGATCAGTTGAAACAAGATGCCGGTAAATTGAACGCGTTTTACCTCAATCATGGCTTTATCAACGCCCAGGTTGGTGATCCTGAAATAACTTACGACAAGAAGGGGATTTATGTAAAGATACCCATAGTGGAAGGGAAACAATTCAAAGTCGGCAAGGTCGATATCACGGGTGACACGTTAACGGTATCCACCTCGGAACTTCTGAATAAATTGAAGATCAACAAAAAAATATTTTATGACCGGGAAGCGATCATCAAAGATATGGAGTATCTCACCCAGGTCTGTAATGATGATGGGTATGCCTATGCTGACGTTTCCCCCCGCACTCACCCTCAAGAAAAAACCCAGACGGTAGATGTCATCTACAATATTAAAAAAGGAAACCAGGTCTATTTCCATAGGATAACCATCACAGGCAATACAAAAACAAGAGATAAGGTAATTCGGAGACAGTTGGCCATTGTGGAAGGAGATTTATACAGCAGCACCAAACTCAAAAAAAGTTATACGGATCTCACTCGACTCAGGTACTTTGAAGAAATTAATTTTCAGACTGAGAAAGGTCCTGACGAAACACTTACCGATGTCAATATTAACATAAAGGAAAAGCCAACAGGCATGTTCAGTATCGGCGCAGGATACAGCGCGGTGGACCACGCCATGCTTATCGCACAGATTTCACAGCACAATCTGTTCGGCAGAGGACAGATTCTTAGCCTCAAGGCAAACCTTGGAGAAGTATCAAGCATGTACGAGCTCTCATTCATAGAACCATGGCTATTTGATATACCGCTATGGAGTAAATTCGAAACATGGAATTATGAGCGGGAATATGATAGCTATGATTTAGCGTCGAAGGGCGTTGGAATGACTTTTGGCTACCCTCTCTGGGAGCGCATAATCGGCTATATAGGCTATAAGCTCGTGACGAATGACGTGACAAATATCGAGGACACAGCGTCCTATTATGTCAAGGAACAAGAAGGGGAAACAACAACAAGCATGCTCTCCCTTACGCTCGCGCGGGATGTCACGGATGACTTAATGTTTCCCTCAAAGGGCTCCAAAATTAGTGCTACCATTGATTATGCAGGAGGAATCCTTCAGGGTGACACAAGCTTTACCAGATATGGAGTGAGATCAGCATGGTTCTTTCCCTTACCTATGGAAACGGTGATAGGCTTGTACGGGAAAGGTGGGTATATACATGCGAATGAGGGAAAAGAGGTACCAATTTACGAACGTTATATTCTGGGGGGAATGAATAGCCTCCGGGGACTTCGGGATGTAGGTCCAAAAGACCCGGCAACGGGGGATGTTATCGGCGGCTTGACAATGTTGAGTTTTAGCTTCGAGTTTATATTCCCCCTGATAAAAAATGCCGGGATGAAAGGGGTTTTATTTTATGATACCGGTAATGCATGGGAAAGCGGGTATCATTTTAACGATTTGAGACAAACGGCGGGGGTGGGCATACGCTGGTACTCACCTATCGGGCCTTTAAGGCTCGAATATGGCTATGTCCTTGACAAAAAAGAGGATGAATCGGCAGGCCGTTGGGAATTTAGTATCGGTATGTTCATGTAACGTACTCCATGAGATAGTAGCATAATTATTTCATCAGATATTGTGATGAATGAGCGTAAAGGCAAGGGGAGAATCCGTGGAGGGCAACGGCATTCTTTATTGATCACGGTGAGCAAGAAATTGTTTCACCATTGCTCGCAATGAGATTATAAATAGCGTGCAAAGATTTTGTAATAAAACTTCAATGACCGATAAGGGGGATTCGTTTATGAAAAAAATTTCTATGGTAATTTTAATAGTTATGTCGCTTTTTTTATATGGTTCGCACGTAATTGCCGCTGAAAAAACGGGGTTTGTCGACATCCGCGCAATTATGGTCAAATCAATGGAAGGGAGAAAAGCTTCTGAGGACATTGCCAAGGTCTATGAAAAAAACAAAGCAATGATACAGGCAAAAGAAACGGAATTGAAAAAGCTCAAAGATGAGCTCGAAAAACAGCGCACGGTTCTCAAAGAAGATGCCATGAAAGAAAAGGAAGCAGCGTATCAAAAAAAATTCAGAGACTATCAGCTGGTAGTCAAGGATGCCAATGAAGAGCTCCAGAGAAGAGATCAGGAACTCTCCAAGAAGTTGATACCCGATATAATTAAGATAGTTAAAAAAATCGGAGAAAGAGAAAAATATACGGCAATAATCGATGTCAGCACACCAGGAGTTGTGTACCATGCACAAGAAAATGAATTGACAAATAAAGTTGTCGAAGAATTCAACAAAACCCATAAGCCTTAGATTTATTACAACAGGTATAGTCTATTGAAACAAACGCTTCGTGAAATCGCATCTTTTCTGTGTGGTGAAATAGTCGGAGACCCACAGGTAATCATTGAAAATGTACGGGGCATTGATGAAGCCGGAAAGGGTGATCTCACTTTCATTGCAAACCCCAAATACCTGAAAAACCTCGACACAACCAATGCCTCCGCCATTATCGTCCCTCCCGGTACTACAAGAGACGATAAAAACATGATTATTGTTGACGACCCTTATGTTGCCTTCGGCAAGGTCCTGGGTTTATTTTATCCCGAAGACCATGATCCACCGAGAATAAGCGGTACTACATATATTGAAGATGGTGCCATCGTTTCAAAGGATGCGAAGATTTACCCGGGTGTGTATATCGGCCGTGGAGCAACTATCGAACGGGGGGTTGTACTCTATCCCGGCGTCACGATTGGCCGTCATGTCTTCATCGGTGAGGACAGTATTCTCTATCCGAATGTTACTGTATACAGAAGATGCATTATCGCCAAGAGGGTTATTCTTCATGCGGGTGTTGTCGTAGGGGGTGACGGGTTTGGTTTTGCCAGACCCGGTCTGGACAATATAAAGATCCCCCAGGTTGGCATCGTGCAAATAGACGATGATGTCGAGGTGGGTGCCAACACGACCATCGACCGGGGTAATCCCGGTAAAACCTGGATACAGAAGGGGGTAAAAATCGACAATCTGGTCCAGATTGCCCATAACGTAGTGATTGGTGAAAATTCTGTAGTTGTATCACAAGTGGGCATCGCAGGAAGTACCAAACTGGGAAAGAGCGTCATCATAGGAGGCCAGGCAGGTCTAGTGGGGCATATTACCATAGGGGATCATGTCATGGTCGGCGCCCGATCAGGCGTGCATGATGATGTCCCGTCGAATCAGGTAATTTCAGGTTCACCCCATTTACCACACCGACAGTGGTTACGCGTTGAGGCCTGTGTTGCCCAACTCCCGGAAATGCGAAAAACGGTTGCCTCGCTTTTGAAGCGAGTGACAGAACTGGAACTGGAAATAAAAACAAAAGGAATTACATAATGAAAATTCATCCCACCGCTGTTGTATCTCCCGAAGCGAATATCTCGGAAGGCGCAGAGATCGGCCCTTACACTATCATTGGCCAGGATGTAAATATCGGGAAAAATACGATCGTCGGACCCCATGTAGTAATTGACGCCCATACCGATATCGGGGAGGGTTGCCGTATATTTCAATTTGCCTCCATTGGAGCAGTTCCCCAGGACCTGAAATTCCGGGGAGAAGCAACTCGCGTTATTATCGGGAATTACAACACTATCAGGGAGTTCGCCACGATCCACCGCGCAACTTCTGCAGACATCGGAGTTACCGCCATCGGAGATCGCAACCTTCTGATGGCTTACACCCACGTGGCCCACAACTGTAAACTTGGGAACAATATCGTCATGTCCAATGCCGTTAATCTGGCCGGGCATATCCACGTCGAAGACTACGTTATCATCGGAGGAATGACGGGCATCCACCAGTTTACCAGGATCGGGGCACATGCGTTTATCGGCGGGGCTTCCGCCGTTTCCAAAGATGTCCCGCCTTTCGTCCTGGTTTCCGGCAATTATGCAAAACCTTACGGTTTGAATATGGTCGGCCTGAAGCGCAGGGGCTTCAAGGAAGAGACTCTCCAGTCTCTTAAGAAAGTGTATCAGATCGTATTCAGATCTTCGCTGCTATTAAACGTCGCCATTGAAAAAGTCAAAAACGAGGTTGAAGATTTGCCTGAAATCAAACAGTTTATTGATTTTATAGAAAAGTCTGAGAGAGGCATCTGCAGGTAATGGACACCGTGAAAGTCGGCGTGGTGGGTATCGGCCATTTGGGTAATTACCACCTGCAAAAATACCATAAAATACCGAACTGTAAAATTGTAGGAGTAGCCGACATCAGCGTGGATCGGGCGCAAAAAGCAGCAGGAACATATGGCTGTTCGGCCGTGTCCGATCACCGGAAACTTATCGGCTCGGTCGATGCCGTCAGCATTGCCGTTCCTACCATATCCCACCACAGTGTCGCGAAAGATTTCTTAGAGGCAGGAATCGATGTATTGTTGGAAAAGCCCATCGCAACTACCATTGAAGAGGCTGACGATCTCGTGGCGGTTGCGGAAGAAAAGGGAGTAATTTTTCAAATAGGATTTCTGGAACGATTTAATCCGGCAATCGTTGCACTCACTACCTTAATGGGGAAACCCCTTTTCATTGAAACCCATCGCCTCCATCCTTTTTTCGAACGCGGCACAGATGTGGATGTCATTCTTGATCTCATGATCCATGATCTCGACATTATTCTCCACTTTGTCAAATCCCCCATACAAAGTGTCGAAGCCGTTGGTGTATCGGTACTCTCTGATAAGGTGGATATTGCGAACGCCAGGATCACCTTCTCTTCCGGTTGTGTCGCCAATATAACCGCAAGCAGAGTAACGGGCAAAACCATGCAGAAGATACGCTTCTTCGGGCTGGAGGGATATCATGCAGTGGATTATGAAAAACGCGAACTGATCTCACTGAGCAAGAGAGCAGGTGCAGACGGGAAGATTGAAATATATGGGAATCCCGTGGAAATCAAGTTACGTGATCCCCTGGAAGAAGAGATCCGTGCATTTCTCGATTCCGTGATCAGCAGAAAGCCTCCATCTGTCTCAGGGAAAGACGGGCGGGATGCATTAGAACTGGCCATTCTCATTGCTGAAAAGGCCAGGAAAGCACAGGAGACGCTTCCATGATACCCATGGTCGACTTGCAGAGACAATATAAAACCCTCAAAACCGAAATTGATCTTGCGATTCAGGGTGTTCTGGACAGCGCCCAGTTTATCCTGGGATCGAATGTGGCGGAATTGGAAAAAGAAATTTCCCTCTACCATAACGTCTCTCATGCCATTGGTGTAGCAAGCGGAACCGATGCACTGCTCCTTTCCCTTCGCGCCTGCGGGATCAAAGCCGGAGACGAGGTTATTACGACACCCTTTACCTTCTTTGCCACGGCGGAAGTAATCTCCCTTCTTTCTGCAACACCCGTCTTCGTCGATATTGTGCCGGAAACTTTCAACATCGATCCTCGCAAAATAAAAGAGAAGATGACGAAAAAGACAAAAGCGATCATTCCTGTTCACCTCTTCGGTCATCCTGCAGATATGGATCCTGTTATTGATGTAGCTCGAAAACACAACCTTAAAATCATCGAGGATTGCGCCCAGGCCTTCGGCGCGACATACAAAGGAACAAAGGTAGGAACGCTTGGGGA
>DNUI01000080.1 GCA_003508565.1 Syntrophaceae bacterium | reverse complement strand
TCCTTATGTCACCATCCTTGAAGAACCGGCGTTGTCGGTCTCTTCCACCGAGATTCGCCACAGAGTGAAGACCGGCCAGCCCATAGATGACATGGTTCCAAAAGCAGTTATGGATTATATTTACCGACACGGCTTGTATATATAAAATTATGGAGAGCGAAAAGAGTATTTTTATAGATGACCTCAAACTTGAATGAATATGAGGTGATGTGAGTGAAAAGAGAAGACATGAAAGTTTCTGTTGTGAGTCAATACGAAGAAGATATTGTTCCTGTTCTCGCACAATACGGGATAGCAATCACGGACAAATCCCCCGATGCAGTCATCGCATACGGAGGGGATGGTACGTTTTTGTTGTCTGAGAGAATGTATCCCGGACTGCCGAAGTTGCCTCTCCGGGACAGCAGGTCTGCACCGCTTTGCCCTGCGCATAATCTCGGGGACCTCGTAGAAAGCTTTGTTTCCGGGAAACTCGCAAAAAGTGATCTGATCAAGATTCGCGGATCTTTCAGGAATAAAAAAATTACCGCACTGAATGACATTTTTATTCACAGCTACAACAGGAACAATGCCATACGGTGCAGGGTGTGGATTGACGATGAGCTCTATCTGAAGGAGGACGCCAACGACGGCATCGGAATCGCCACTCCTCACGGCAGCACCGCATACTTCAGCAGCATTACTAATTGTATTTTCAGATCCGGGATTGGACTTGCATTCAGCAATTCAAGGGATCATTCGAACCACATTGTCGTTCCTGAATCTTCCGTCATAAGAATCAAGGTCATACGCGGGCCTGTCGTTCTCGTTTACGACAACGCAAACGAAATGGACCGCCTTCAAACGGGTGAAGAGATAACAGTGAGAAAGTCTGAAGAAAGCCTTGTCGTTTACGGTTTGAAGGATTTCATGTGCCAGGCATGCAGAACATTGAGGCATATGAACATAGAGACTGGAGCCGATATTTCTGCGTGAATGTTATTTTAAGCCATACATATAAAATGTCATTTCCCCTTTTGTCATTTCGAAGGAACACAGTGACTGAGAAATCTTGCCTCAAGGTCATCCCGGACTTGATCCGGGATCCAGTCATTCTAATCATGAAAATGACTTGACGGATTGAATTAACAGTAATATTTTCTCTTAAATTTCGCATGGATATTGAGGACACTATACTAATACCCCTTTAACGCAACAATAAAGAGGGATACATGACCTGATTTCACACAACCCCGCTTCTCAAAAGAGAGCGGGCGCTGTTTTTATAGGGAAGTAACGGTGGAAGAAAAGTAGCCTGTTCCCTATTACTTCCAAAAGGGAACATTGAATAACGCCGCAAATCTAACCAATGACGAGCAACTGACTGTAATCTGCGAATGGATTTTAAATCTTTAATGAGGGATAATAATCTGATTATAGTGATATAGGGCAGCCCAATATGGTTATCGATTTCTGTCTGCGAGTATCCGTGCCCTGGATAATCTGGATAATCGAGGACGGCCGGACATCGGTTGCCCCTATTATCTATACAACACGGGATCATCAATTTCTTTCTCTCTGTAACCGTGCCTGCGGCTCGCCTCATCTAACACGTTAACATCAATAAGAAAATAAGATTATAGTACGTATAGCTTCCTGTTATCGAGTAGCCGGTGGTCTTCATGAATATTCAACATTTCAATACGTAATTATGACTTCGCTTAGATGATTATTGAAATTCCATCACATATTTCAGTCATGTCCAAATCTATCTGTTTTCGATAACATTGGTTTATGAAGCAACATACTTTTCTCTAAACCCTCCTTCGGGACATTTTATTTGAAGCAATTTATCATGGTTGGAATTATGTGTAATGAATTGACTGATCAAGATAATGCGTTTATGTATTCACAAAATACTGAATGCCTTAAAAACAACAAACCAAAAACAACAAGTAAAAAAGGTTGTCTGAAATATTAAAGAGTTAAGAAAATGATACCTGCTGCTGTTTAAATTGTGTTAGAGAAATATAACATTTGTAAAATGAGCAATGGGGGACATCTGTTTCTCTCATTTTCAAAAAGCTTCTTCTATAATAGAAAAAGCCTGGTAACCCTCTTAGTGGAAAGGGATAAAGTTGAATGTTTTCGTTACCTTCCAAACTTCCGTATGTTGGAGTTACGATCTTTACCGTGATGTCCAAACTGGCCAACGATACGGGGGCCATAAACCTCTCTCAGGGTTTCCCTGATTTTGATGTAGACCCGGAACTCCGTGATCTGGTCCTGAAATACATGGCATTGGGGCATAATCAATATGCCCCAATGCAGGGAGTACCGGCCTTAAGGCAGCACATTTCTGAAAAAACAAAGGAAATGTATGGCGCTTCGTACGATCCAGACACGGAAATCACCGTAACCTCCGGGGCTACGGAGGCCATCTTTTCCGCCATCACCTCTGTAGTGAACCGGGGAGACGAGGTGGTGCTCTTCGAACCGGCCTATGATGCCTATGCCCCTGCTGTCCTGCTTGCCGGAGGAATCCCGTTGTATGTGGCATTAAAGTATCCGGACTATCATGTTGACTGGAATGAGGTGAAAGATGCGATAACGAAAAAGACAAGGCTCCTGATAGTAAATTCACCGCACAATCCCACCGGCACCATACTTGGTCCGCAGGACATGACGGCCCTCACGGATATCATTGCCGACAGTGATATCCTCATCATCTCCGATGAAGTGTATGAACATATCGTATTTGACGGGAATCGTCATGAAAGCATGACCAGATATCCCGAGCTTGCCCAGCGGAGTTTCGTAATTAGCTCTTTCGGAAAGACGTACCATGCCACCGGTTGGAAGCTTGGCTATTGTCTGGCCCCAAAACAACTTTCCGTGGAATTTCAAAAGATTCACCAGTTCGTAACATTTGCTTCCAATACTCCGATGCAGTTGGCCTATGCTGAATTCATGGAGAAAAAGGAAAAGTATCTTACCCTTTCGTGTTTTTATCAGGAAAGACGGGACCTGTTTCTCTCCCTGATAAAAGAATCCCGGTTCAGGCCTCTGCCTTGCCGGGGAACATATTTCCAAATGCTTTCCTATGAAGCCATAAGTGATGAAGGGGATATTGATTTTGCCAAACGGCTCACAACCGAACATGGAGTGGCGGCTATCCCACCATCGGTTTTTTACGTCAGAGGAGATGACCACAAGGCACTCAGGTTCTGTTTTGCCAAGAAGGATGAAACCCTGATTGAAGCTGCGGAGAAATTATGCAAGATCTAACAGTCACCCTGATCCAGGCGGAACTCTTCTGGGAAGACATATCAGCCAACCTGGCGGCGTTTGACAAGAAGATAGACGCTATTTCTGAAAAAACGGATGTCATTATCCTTCCGGAGATGTTTACTACGGGCTTCACCATGAACGCCGGAAAACTGGCCGAGTCCATGAGCGGCTCCGCGGTTTCCTGGATCATTACAAAATCAAGGCAAAAGAATGCCCATATTCTGGGAAGCGTTATTATCGAGGAAGGCGAAAGATATTTTAACCGGCTCCTCTGGGCAAAACCAGAGGGCGAACTCAAGACCTATGATAAGAAACATCTCTTTCGAATGACCGACGAGCATAAGGTGTTCTCTCCGGGGAACAGTCATCTCACCGTTATGGTAAATGGATGGAAGCTGCGTGCCTTCATCTGCTATGATATACGTTTCCCCATCTGGGTCCGGAATATCGCGAACGAGTATGACGCAGCTATCTACATTGCCAACTGGCCCAGCAAGCGCACAACCCATTGGAAACTTTTGATGCCGGCAAGGGCTGTTGAAAACCAGTGCTATGTTATCGGCGTGAACCGGGTGGGTGAAGATGGGAACGGCCTTGCGTATAGCGGTGATTCGTCCATCATCGATCCTATGGGAAATATCCTGTTCCAGCAGGCGGATATCCATTGCATCCACACGGCAAAATTACATTATGAGAGGATAAGAGAATATCGTGAAACCTTTGCCGCGTGGCAGGATGCCGACGGGAATGCGGTCTTTTTCCCCCGTTAATTGGTGACTATCCTTTTTTTATTTTATTGATTGATGATGAGGGAGACCGGGTTCGAATCGTATTTGGGACAGCCACCGATTTTAAGACATTGGTTACCCCAATTATCAATACCGTCCATGATTGCCGTCGATTTCTTCACTCTGCAACCATAATTAAATGGAATTAAATGGGACGGTTCTCTTCATTTTTCTTCTATCCTCTTTATTGCCTCATCCGCTTGAGTATTCCAGAATAATCGAGGACAGCCACCGATTATCAGCAGGGTGTTCGGGGTCATGTCTTTACATTGAGCTTTTCTGGCCAGCGAAGCGATCTGCTGAACGTGGTTACGCGCAGCTTATGGAGATGGCTGCCAAATTCACGATGGTTACTGATTCGATCGGCAGTAAACTTCCGCGGCAAGCAGGTAACCGCCCGTGTAGACTTTTTGAATCTTTACGACATCGTACTTGCTGATGTTCATGATCTCATTCAGTCTGGATTCTATTTCCTTCGCCTTCTCATGCCAGTAGACTTTTTCGCTTTACACGAACAGTACGCGGAGGTTATTTCCCTCACCTTTGCCGCCGGCGTCGTAAGTAATCTGACCGGCCAGTAGATAGCCGGAGAAGTATGAGGTCTTCACGGCGACGATGTTGTGCTGCCCGCTGTTGATCTCCGCCTCCAGTCTTGCGCGAACCTCCCTTTCTTTTTCCTCGTAACCGTAGTACTCATATTCATAGTACCCGTAACAGTACGATTTCTCGCTGGTAATGTGCAGCAGTCGAATATTGGCTTCCCTCTCCATTGCCCTCGCAGGTTGGAATATCTGCGTGTACTCCGAACGTCGGTCAGTGCCGCAACCGGAATAAATGAGGCTCACAGCAAGAAAAACCAGAATTGCAATGTTTTTCTTCATTGCCGACATTCCCTTCAAGGGACGATTTACCCCACATCCCTTGCATCAGGGACTATCCATTGTCGGATAGCACTTCATCTTACCATATTTTAAGATTTTTGTCGCCCCAAGGGTATACCTGGATCGCCTCTTCTATGACCCCGCTTCTTCTCTCCCGGCTTCGGACGAACTACGGTGTGCACAGGATCTCAAAATACGACCTGACAGGGAATCCCCTCCGTTTCAAACGCCTCCCCCAGCTCTTCCCTTTTTTGCAAAAAGAAACTGTCTTGACTTGCCGACCGCAGCCCGTGCCTTTTGTATACCCAGTCCGCGTAATGATAGTTCAGCCTGTCCAGGATCACGTAGTCCACGTTACTCCTTAGTTTGCCCACCAGGCCCTCTGAACCTGGAAGGATTGGAGCCACCATGGCAAAAGTCCTGATTCCCTGGGAGTGGAGTGTCGCCAATGCCTCAATCCTTTTGTGTAATGGTGACGCACCCGGTTCAAATATCTCCCTTATTCTTTCATCCGCGGTGGTTATGGTAAATCCAACCTCGCTATCATGTGCTCTCTTCAGTATCTCAATATCCCTCATGACAAGATCGGATTTGGTCTGGACGGTGACAGGCCAGCCGTTTTCCACAAGGATGTCCAGACATTGCTTCGTGATCATGTACTTTTTTTCCAAAGGCTGATAGGGATCGCATACCCCGCTTATCCATACCCTGCCGGTCTTTTTTCTCTTCACCTCATGGGCTAAAAGCTTGGGTGCATTTATTTTTACATCGACAAATTCCCCCCATTTCTCCCTGTGTCCCGTAAACCTCTTCATAAATTTCGCATAGCAGTAGACACAATTGTGCTCGCAGCCGACATAAGGGTTCAGCGCATAATCATACACCTGAGATTTGGACAGGATGCTTTTTGCTCTTATCTCATTTATCTTCATCAAATGAATTTTATCACGATTCGGTTAATTTCTAAAGCCTTCCGTGGTATGATACAACATGGTCCGGGAAATCATGATGGAATTTGCAAATCGTACCGGTCTGGTAGCGGAGCGGGCAACGCCGCGCCGTTACTTATGGACGGATGCCTTTGCCGTCTGCAACTATCTTGCGCTTTCTCATCAAACGGGTGATCCGCGCTATACCCAGCTCGCGCTGCACCTCGTCGATCAGGTTCATGCCATCCTCGGACGCCACCGCACCGATGATTCGCGAAAAGGCTGGATCAGCGGACTCGATGAGCAGGAAGGCAAACTACATCCCACCAAAGGCGGGTTAAGAATCGGCAAGGAAATGAGCGAACGCAGGCCCGGTGATCCTTATGATGAACAGTTGGAATGGGATCGGGAAGGGCAATACTATCACTATCTGACAAAATGGATGCACGTGCTCAATCGTATGCGCCGGTTCACCGGAGATTTAACCTATACTAGATGGGCTATCGAGCTTGCGAAAACGGCACATGCCGGGTTTACCTATGTTCCACCCTTCGGGGATCAGAAACGCATGTACTGGAAAATGAGCATTGACCTCACCTATCCACTTGTATCATCCATGGGGCATCACGACCCCCTCGACGGATTCATCACGTATCTCCAACTTCAGGCAACGGGAGCGAAGGATTCCCAAACATCCAAGGCGCTCGACCTTAGTGAAGAAATTACAGACATGGCCACCATGTGTGAAGGGAAAAGCTGGGCAACGGATGACCCTCTCGGTCTTGGCGAACTCCTGAGTTCCGCATACAAACTGGCACAATTAATACTCCACGAAGGTTTTGAACACGTCGACCTTCTGGAGATCCTGTTGGATGCCGCCAGGATCGGATTGCTCTCCTATGAAAGAAGAAATCCATTGAAGCTTCCTTCTGATTACCGGCTTGCATTCCGGGAGTTGGGATTGTCTATTGGATTGCACGCAATTGAGAAATTACGGGAACTGATCAGGCAGACTCCATACGATTCCACCATGAAACATCATCTGCATGCGCGGGTCGAACGCTTGATGCGATATGCTGCACTGGGTGACATTATTGAGACACATTGGCTTAAGCCCATAAACAGACATGCGGATAGCTGGATAGCCCATCGGGATATAAACATGGTGATGCTCGCAACCAGTCTGGCCCCCGAGGGGTATCTCTCTATTTGAGATATTTGTCGTTATGTACGCTGATCAGGCTAAAAACTGGTGAAATCTTCTGAAAAGCACCCTTTAAATAATATAAAAGAAACTCTCCAATGAACATGCGGAATCAGAGAGGTAGGACCGACCGCATTGTATAGCTAAATTACCTTGACATAGAAGCAGCGCATTCCTTATACTTGATTATCTAAAAAGGGATTTCTATCAATCATTTGCATGGGGAAGTGAGGATAATGACGGGAAATTAATCGCTCATTGAAAACGTACCATAGTACTACATTCATATTGTTCCAGGAAAGAAGGAGGGAATATACATGGTGTCCAGAACAACAATTAAAATATTCTTTCTGCTGTGTGCGATTGGAGTAATAGTTGTCTCTCCCGCAAATGCAGCACCCAATCAAATCAAAGGCACTTTGATATGTACTGTTGTGAACAATTCAAGCACCGTTTCGAATCCTATACCTTTTGTATCTTTATCTATAAAAAAATATGGCAACACAACAACACTTGCAGACGGCACATTCACATTAAATGTTCCTTCCGGGGTCCATGATTCAACCGTTCATCTCACCCTCAGTTATAGCGGAACAGTGGAAACGAAGGCCAATCCACCCGACGTACCAACGAGCATCTCCACACCTCTTAAGGTTATAACGGATAATCTTAATAAAACTCGCACCGACGAGGTAAATGCAACCGGCACAGCAAGTGCCACAGAGCTCAATCTCGGAAACGTCACTGTGAAGACGAGCGACTGTGAATTATGGCGCATCGGAGTCAAGGTCCTTGATGACTACCACAAGGTTGATTTACGATCTCCCCCCGCAAAAAAATTGCATATCATGCGGCCTGGCGGGGTAGTCGTAGGCACGGCGTATGCCTTTTACGACTATATCAGAGTCCGCAGCGATTACCTCTCGAACCAAGGCGACGCTTTTATCCGCGAGAACACTATTTTTCATGAATTCGCCCATACGGTGCGGCATGTTTTCGATTCCCCTGATAACATCAATCACTGGAATTGCGACGACTTCCGCTGGGCTTATGCCCGAAATCACTGCGGTAATGAAATCTATAATATGCATTATGCCTTCAATGAAGGCTGGTCAGATTACTGGGCTTCAGCCCGGCATAGAGGTTCCGCACTTTACAATTTAGTCGATTATTGCGGTTTTGCGCCGCTGCTGACCGGAAATGAGGATTGGGTTGAGCTTTATGTTGCCAATGCACTTATAAATCTGGAAAATCAACTCATCTCCACAAAACATATGACGAAAGTCCAGGCCGAACGACAGATGCTGGACGTCCTGAGAAAAAATCCCAGAACCATTCATTCTCTCTACGCCTTTAAGGCAAAGCTTGCCGCTGCCGTCGGTTGGCCACCAGTACCGGAGCCTGCAAAATGTCCGAAGGACTATACTCATGATGGCTTGACCTGCCGGAAAGATGTTGTGGTCCAAGCCAAACCGAGCTACGGACGCGGGGTGGGGACTCCACCAAAAAGTTGTAAGGAGAATGAAGATTACGATGCGGGTCTATGCTATGCCGAATGCAAATCCGGCTATAAAGGTGTCGGGCCTGTCTGCTGGGGCAAATGTGAGGCTGGCTATCACGATGACGGCGCCACCTGCCGACGAGACGCTCACATCTTCGGTAAAGACAGCTATGGCCGTGGCGTCGGCAAACCGCTCCCCTGCAGAGACGGCAGGGAACGGGATGCTGGCCTGTGCTATAAGAAATGTCGCGACGGATACAAAGGAGTTGGTCCGGTATGCTGGAGGAGCTGTCCTCAAGGCTATCACAGTGATGGAGCCACCTGCCGGAAAGACGTGCATATCGTCAAGAAGGCTTCTTATGGACGCGGCGCAGGCACACCACCGAAAAGTTGCGGTTTGGGAAAGAATTATGACGCAGGACTTTGCTACAAGACATGCAAACATGATTTTCACGGCGTAGGACCGGTGTGCTGGGGCAAATGCCCGAAAGGCTTTGAAGACCACGGTGCTACCTGTTATATCGGAACCAATATTATTGTCCGGGGAGGTTCATGCAATTTTGAAGCATGGACTTGGTATTGAGAGTGGTCTCCAGTATCAGGCCATTACATTTAGCAGTTTAGGATAATGCAGCAACCTTCCGGCAGTGGTGTAGTGCAGCCATAGATGGTAGGCGATGTCCTTCTCGGTGTAGCCTTGCCTGTAAATAGCCTCTTCCATGGCCTCACTTCTTCTCTTCCCGGTATCTCCGGGTCAACAGGTCATCGATCGTCGACTTGTATATATGCTTCTGGATTAGAGTACCTCGAGGCGTTTCTCCTGATTCTTGACGCAGTGCATGAATTCTTCTATGAAGTCATCTTCCACTGTTAGCCCCTGACTTTTACGGTTCTTCAAGCAGGATTTTTGCCTCTTTACTTATCTATCAAAATATTTCCCGGGAACTTTTTTACGATACCTCCTGTCTAAAGAAATAAAAGCCCATAACACGAGGAGGTGTAGTATGAAAAAGGCAATAGTATGGTTTGTAGTCCTTGGTATGGTCATATCCTGTTTTTCCCTCACAGCGGCATTTTCACAGCCAAGAGAACCGGAAGACCGGACGCTCTCTCCCTATTTCTTCATCAAGAGCGATGATCCCGGCACGGACTGGCTCCCCTTGAAATCCACATCGGCATCCGTCACGATTTCCGGAGTCATCGCCGATGTCCAGGTTACGCAGGCCTATAAAAATGAAGGGAAAAAGCCGATTGAGGCGATCTATGTCTTTCCCGCATCCACACGAGCAGCGGTGTACGGGATGAAGATGACCATCGGCGAGAGGGTGATCGAGGCAAAAATCAAGAAAAAAGACGAGGCGCGCCGCGAGTATGAACAGGCGCGGGATGAAGGAAAAAGCGCGTCGCTCCTTGAACAGCAGCGGCCCAATGTCTTCCAGATGAATGTGGCAAACATCATGCCGGGTGACACCATACACGTCGAACTAAAATACACCGAATTGCTCGTGCCGACGGACAGGGTGTATGAATTTATCTATCCAACTGTAGTCGGCCCCCGCTACTCCAACCAGTCCGCTGAAACAGCCTCTCCTTCCGAGCTATGGGTGGCGAATCCATATCTGCACGCAGGAGAAGCTCCCCCTTACGCCTTCGACATCAATGTGACAATTGCTGCGGGGATGCCGATCCGGGAACTTGCCTGCCCGTCCCATACGGTGAATGCCACGTACAGTGGACCGTCTGTCGCGAATGTCAGCCTCGATACATCGGAAACGCAGGGCGGCAAACGCGACTATATCCTCCACTACCGGCTGGACGGCAACCGGATACAGTCAGGACTTCTTCTCTATGAAGGAGAAGAAGAAAATTTCTTTCTCCTTATGATGCAGCCGCCTAAAAAAGTTACAAAGGCGAATATCCCCGGTCGGGAGTATATATTTATCGTCGATGTGTCGGGTTCCATGCACGGCTTTCCCCTGGATATCTCCAAGAAACTGCTGAAAAACCTGATTGGCAGTCTCCGTCCCACGGACCGTTTTAATGTCCTCCTCTTTTCCGGCGGGTCATCGGTAATGTCCGGGGAATCCCTCCCGGCGAACGCAGAAAACATTCAGCAGGCGATCCATTTCATCGAGCGCCAGCGGGGGGGCGGAGGTACGGAGCTTCTTCCGGCGATGAAGCGCGCCCTCGCCCTGAAAAAACCGGAGAACTACTCCCGGACCATTGTCGTTGTCACGGATGGGTATGTCACCGTTGAGGAGGAGGTTTTTGATCTGATCCGGAATAACCTGGAAAGTGCCAATATGTT
>DNUI01000042.1 GCA_003508565.1 Syntrophaceae bacterium | reverse complement strand
TGAAGCTCTCCGTGGTGTATTTCGAAGAGCTTCAATGTTTCATGGCAGCCGGTAACCGCCGCATGGCATCATAATTTTGCTATAGGTAGTATTGTCTCTCCCGTGAATTGCTTTTTCAGCTCCTTCACAAGAATCTTCCCTGTGGAGTTGCGCGGAAAGTCTTCCACAAAAAATACTCTTTTCGGGATCTTGAAAGGGGCAATCTTCCCCTGGAGGGAATTGATTAAAAACTCCTCCGTCATATGCTGCCCCTCATGAAGCATAACAAAGGCCGCCACGACCTCTCCCCGTGCGGGATCGGGCATGGCCACAGCAGCTGCTTCTCTGACCTGGGGAAGTGTCTGGATCGCCCGTTGGACCTCTGCAGGATAGATATTTTCCCCGGAGCTGATGATCAATTCCTGTTTCCTGCCGATTACGTAAATAAATCCTTCTTCGTCGCGTCTACCCAGATCGTCAGTATGGAACCAGCCCGCCCGCATGGCCATTGCTGTGTGAGTTGGCTTGTTCCAGTATCCTATAAACACATTTGGCCCCTGGACTACGATTTCGCCAGGCTCACCGGGGGTGACATCCCGGTCGTTTTGGTCGACAATGCGCAATGTGATGTGAAAGACCTCTTTCCCGACAGAACCGGCTTTTCGGATGGAATCTTCGAGATCGAGAGATGTTAAACGCCCTGTTTCCGTCAATCCATATCCCTGAACAAAACCGATGCCCTTGTCTTCCTGGTACTTACGGATCACCGGGATCGGAATGGGAGCACCGCCGGATATGAAGAAGTGAACATGTGAAAAATCCGCGTTGTTCCATTCTTCGGATTTAGTCATCATTTGAAACATGACCGGTACGGCAAACATATAGTTGATCTTTTCCTCCATAATAAGCTTAATGACCTCTGACGCGTTATAGAAACTCTTCAGAACCAGTGAGCCTCCGGCATAGATAACGGGCGTAGTTGACGCGGCCAAGGCTCCGATGTGGAACAGCGGCGCGACAACGAGGGATTTGTATGTCTTGTCAACACCGTATCCCACAAGGGAGTGGATTGCTCCGAACAGGATGTTTCCGTGAGACATTATAGCACCCTTCGGGTCACCGGTCGTACCTGAGGTATACATGATAAAGAGAGGATCATTGAGTGTAATTTCTCGTTCGGGAACGGGCTCAATTGTCGGGAAAGGTGAAACGAAATGAGTAATTAAGGAATCTTCAGACAGATTATTCCCACCATGCCGAAAGTAGCGGGAGATTGAGAGCCCTGATGTCTTGACAGCCCGGATCTTGTCGGCGAATTCCGATGAGTATATTAACGCCTGGGGGGTGCAATCCTTGAGGATGTAAATTAATTCCGGTACGGCCAGACGGAAGTTAATGGGGACCATAATCACACCGGTCTTGCCGCAGGCAAAAAATATCTCCAAAAACTCGCTGGAATTCAGCATCAGGGCAGCCACCCGCTCTCCTTGAACGATTCCCATCGATGTGAGGGCATTTGCCATACGGTTCACGCGTCTGTCGAATTCTTTATTGCTGAATTTACGGCCGTCCTCGTCCTTTAAAAAAGGCTTTTCCGGATGGAGATGTGCCCGTTTTGATATCCACTCACCGATATTCATAGTACCTCCAGAGGGTTTTTTGCTCCGTTAACTTTTACTCTTATCGAAATCATTTGCAGAAAAGGTTTGAGAATACAAGGGCTCCAGGATTCCAGTCTCAGTTTCCCGATGATATAAAGTTTTTCAATCGTCTTTATTTCATTTGCATCCTTGACACCTCGATTCCTTGAACCCTGATTCTCAGTTGCTTTCCCGGAGATGATCCATGTCTGTGAGCTTCCGCATGACAATGGATACATTGGTTCCTCCATGTGAGAAGGTGTTGACAAGTCCATTGCGGATATCCATTTTTCTTGACTCCCCGGTTATGAAAGGAAGCTCTATGATGGGGTCGTCAAGCCCGAGTATCGGCGGAACCATGCCTTCCCGGAGGGATAATGCGAGCGCGGCCGCCCGAATGCCTCCCGAAGAAAAACTTTCACCGAATGCTCCTTTGATTGAAGATATTGCGGGAACTACCTTTTCTGAACCGAACAGTTGCAGACAGGCATCCGCTTCTATCCTGTCGGGATTTTTCCCGCCGTTTGAGGCTGCCTGGATCATATCTATTTTGTCTGGGGTGAGATTGGCGGATTGTAACGCCCGCATTATGGAAAGAGATGCTCCATGCGCATCAGCAGGCCAGTCGGTTGGTGAAGCGGATGAAGAACTCATACCCCATCCGGCGATCTCGCAATAGGGTATGACGCCCCTCTCCCGGGCATGTTTCAGAAGTTCAAGGCAGACAATTCCACAGCCTTCCCCGGCAACAGGTCCGTTCCTGTATGTATCGAAAGGGCGGGCGCCTTCTTTTCCCCCGTTCACTGGAGAAATTGCCTTGAACCGGATCAGCGTTTCAAAGAAAAACTCGGAGATAATATCGGCTCCTCCGGCTAAAATAATATCGGCGGCTCCCCGCATTATCTCCATGACAGCGTATACGATGGCCGTTTCACCCGATGCAGCCTGATGATTTACCGTTGTATTCACACCCCTGAGCCCCAGCTCTATGGAGGTGTGGCCCGCTGGTGCATTCATTACGGAATTGGGCACTAAAATCGGATTGATCATCATAGGTCCCTCTGTGAAGAGGATATGGGCGCAATGAACTTTGAGATCCGTTGGTCCGAAGGCCGTCCCCAGGATAATGCCGATACGGTCCCTGTTTGTGGCGCTGACTGTGATTTTTGCATCTTCCAGCGCCAGCCGGGATGACGCGACGGAAATCTGAGAGAGCCGGTCCATCCTCCGTAAGTGCTTTAAGGAGATGAAATCCCGGGGTGAGAATTTTTTGATCTCCGCCCCAAGATGGGACGGAAAGCGGGACGTATCGAACGCAGCAATCTCTGTAATACCCGAACTGCCGGAGAACAGTGCTTTGGTGAATTGATCTTTCCCTATCCCCAGGGGTGTTACCATTCCGATCCCGGTTACCACGACACGCTTACTCATGGATAATTCCTCTTTCGGTATATCGTCCTAAGATCACCGATGTATTATTCCCGCCGAAGGCGAAGGAGTTGGAGAGAACAATATCAGGCGTGACTTCCCGGGCACCCCCGGCTACATAATCGAGATCGCATTCGGGATCAGCGTCGTGAAGGTGAATTGTGGGAGGAATGAAATGCCGCCTTATTGACAAGACAGAAATGATTGCTTCCAACGCTCCGGAAGCTCCCAGTGTATGGCCTGTCATGGACTTGGTCGAACTGATCGGTATCCTGTACGCGCGCGATCCAAAAACCTTTTTGATGGCCCTGGTTTCCATGATATCATTGGCCGGTGTGGCCGTTCCGTGTGCATTGATGTAATTCACCGCGTCTGCTGAAATCCGGGCATCTGTCAGTGCCGCCCTCATGCAGCGCGCGGCGCCTGATGCTTCAATGTCGGGGGCTGTCATATGATAGGCGTCGCATGATATTCCATATCCCAGCACTTCTCCGCGGATCGGAGCACCTCGTTCACTTGCATGGTTCAAAGATTCCAAGATTAGAACTGCCGAAGCCTCTCCCAGGGAAAGGCCCTGCCTGTTTCTGTCGAAGGGTTTACAGAATTCCGGTTCGACAGACTGGAGAACATTGAACGAGGCATATGTTGTCCGGCATAGGGGTTCCACACCACCTGCGATTACGACAGTGGCGGCTCCTCTTTCAATCAAATCCCGGGCGAACCCAATGGCTGTGGCCCCGGATGAGCAGGCAGTCATGAAGGTTGTCTTCGGTCCCATGAGACGGAAGTGAGCAGTAATGTGATCTGCAGAGGCAGCGGGGCATAGACTGGCAAGCATGGAAAAGCGTGCATTCTGCCCCCCGGTCTTTAAATAGTCGCGGTAGAAACTTTCTCCCTCCAGTTTACCTCCGGAGCCGGCTCCCAGTACAACACCCGTATCTTCACGGAGACCTTCCGGGAATGGAAAAAGGCGTGCGTCTGAAAGAGCTTCAATGGTTGCCGCAAATGCCATTAAATCAGCTCTTGTCATCCTTTTCAGGAGAAATTGTGGTGGTATCAGATTTTGGGGCTCGAAATTGTTTACCTCCGCCCCGGTGTGTGTCCGGAATTCTGCCGTATCAAACAGGGTTATCGGTCCGATACCGCAAATCCCATTCTGCAGGGCATGGGTAAAATCCATGATATTTTTCGCCAACGCATTTACCGTACCCAACCCCGTAATGACAACACGATTTCTATACATGTTATTTATAAGAATTTTAAGGTGATGAAATTATAGGAAAGACAGCTTTCTCTGTCAACACAATTCGGCGGCAAGACAAAATAAGAACGATGCGACAGAACAACGTAAAAAATAGGTCTTTATGAATAATACACTTGTAATCTTGAATAAAAAAAAATAAAAGTATCGACATTGGACTATCACTTGTTATACATTATATAAGGCATTATGCGCGTTCATTCATGATCACGTATAAAAAAATACATCCCATGCTCGGCATTTTGTAAACCGGGAGACGGGTAACACTATTATCCCTTAAGGATCAAACATTCTCCATAATTTACTGCGGAGAGTGTAAATTAGGAGTTTTGGTGGAAGCTTTGGCAAAATCTGACCAATATATTCAAAAAAAGTATATAGTCATGGCATTTATTACAGGTCTATTGATTGGTTTTGGTGCCGCAGTTTTAATAATGAATATAATGGGCGTGAATCAAAAAAAACTTTCAGATGTGAATGTAGTTCTACAAAAAACGGATGAGACGCCGAAGGACGTTCAGCAGGGCCATTCAGCAAATAGTGTGACCGCAGCAAAGACAGATGCTGACAATACAGAAGCGGCAGAGAGTAATGCGTTCACCGTATCTCAAACTAAGGAAACTGCTGTGGGGAATGTAAAGCATGAAACGGCACCCGTCGGAGCTAAAGTATATATCCATTACGCCAGAGAAAAAGATAAAAAAATCGCAGAGGATTTTTCTGTTTTTTTAAAGTGCAAGGGATATGCTTCCGTGGAGACTGAAAAAATTCGACATTGGAAGAGGGATATCCGTTATTTTCATGACGAGGATGAAGAATCGGCGCTGCTTCTCAAAAAACACCTTGACGATTTTATCGTTAGTTCGGCCACTATTGCAAAGTTTACTCTACATATTAAAAATTTGAGCACACGTTATCCTCACGCACAAAAGGGTGCAATCGAAATGTGGGTGTTTTTTTAGC
>DNUI01000065.1 GCA_003508565.1 Syntrophaceae bacterium | reverse complement strand
CTCGGTAGGACAAGAAATGAAAAAGCTGATGACAATTCAATGGATGAGGCATTTTTACGCCAACTTTATGAAAAGAAATATAATTTTTATATCGATAATATTCACTGCCGCTCTTATAATGATGCCGATTGTAGTCTTTTATGTAAACCTAATCCTGCTTAAATTTAACATTTTGCCAATTTATGACATTTGGTCTTACCAGAAAATGGTTATGATTATTGGTTTTGTATGCAGTATTATAACATCATTTCTCGTAACTTTTATGGAAGTATCTAAAAAAGATTATGTGGTGCATTGAAGCTTACGAAAATACTTGTCGAATCGACTGTTGTTTATTCGGAATATGAATGTTTTGTGATAACAGTATGGAGAACGTTTTCAATTGTCTCTCGTATGACTTGCAGACGTTTCTCGGATAAGGCCTCAAAACGTAAAACTACAACTGGCTCAGTATTGGATGCACGAACGAGACCCCAACCATCGCCGAAGGGAATTCGAACACCGTCAATATCTATTATTTTATAATTTTTCCTGAAATGCGATTTTACCCCATCAACCACCTGAAACTTTATATGGTCAGGACAGTCCACCCTTATTTCAGGAGTAGCAAAAGTACGGGGAACATCGGAAAGCATTTCACTAATTTTTCTACCTGATGAGGAAATAATTTCAAGCAATCGAATGGAGGCGTATATGGCGTCGTCAAAACCGAAATACCTGTCGGCAAAGAAAAGATGACCGCTCATTTCACCGGCCAAGGGGGCTTTTTCAACTTTCATTTTGCTCTTGATCAATGAGTGGCCGGCTTTCCACATGATAGGTCTGCCACCATGCTTTTCAATATCGTCGTAGAGTTTTTGTGAACACTTTACTTCACCAATGATTGTTGCACCAGGGGACTTCTTAAGGATAAATCTGGAAAATAACAAGAGCAGTTCGTCACCCCAAAGTATATCACCGCGGTCAGTGATTACTCCAATCCGATCAGCATCGCCGTCATATGCAATACCGGCGGCGGCTTTTTTCTCTTTTACCAGGGCAATCAGTTCAGTTAGATTTTCAGGAATCGTTGGATCGGGAAAATGGTTAGGGAAACGGCCGTCCGGGTCGCAATAAATATCAGTAACATGACAGCCAAACCGTTTAAAAAGAGGGAGTGCAAATAAGCCTCCCACACCATTTCCACCGTCTACGACTATATTCAGTCCCTCCCTAACATTTACGTTGTTAAATAAATAATCTGTATACGGTTTTGAAATGTCCTCGAATCGGGAAACTCCGTCTCCTGTTATATACTTGCCACCCATCGTGATTTTTCTCAATTCCTGGATCTCACGGCCATGGATAGTATCGGGACCTATGCAAATTTTTAAGCCGTTGAATTCGGGCGGATTGTGGCTGCCGGTAACCATCACACCGCCACCCGCGTTGAATTGATGTATAGAGAAGTAGAGCATCGGAGTGGCGCATAGACCCACATCAATGATGTCTATACCGGTGGAGTTTATCCCTTTTTGTAAAGCGTTATGATATTGAGGAGAACTGAGACGGCAGTCCATCCCAAGTGTCATGGTACGGATCCCGTAGGGAATTGCATAGGTTCCGATTGCTCTTCCGATATCGTATACATGTTCAAAGTTCAAATCTTTATCAACGATACCCCGGATATCATACTCTCTAAAAATCTCAGGATTGATCATGATCGAACGCTCTATGACCCTGAGAACTCTACCAATTTTACATATTTCTTAATCATTTCTTCAATGAGCAGTATTTTGTCGTTGTCATCTGTCTGAAGTAAGGGTTCTATGAGTTCTATTTGTTTCGCAATCTGGTATGTATCCGGTGATACAAGAAGGAGAGGTATTTGACGTTCTGATGCCTTTGAGATCAGTTCTGGGGCCGGCTCGATATTGCACGTAAGTACTATTGCTGAGGTATCGCTTTCCAGCGCGGTGGCAATCATATCATTCCGATCGCCGCTGGTAATAACGACTTTATTTTTTTCGAGAAAGTATGCGCTGTTCTTTGCGGCATTGGCAGACATGGAGCCTACGATAATATTTCTTACCGGGCGATTCAGGAATGATTCTCCTGTAATGACCCTCGCAAACAGGCGATCGGCGAGAAAGTTCACCGTAAATTGCGGTAATTCCTCATAATGTGGGATTACCCCAAGAACATTTATATTTAACATGTGTATCTTGGGAAGGTGGATATTGATAAAATCTTCCAGGTTTGGTACTTTATTAATAATGATTCCCTTAAGGTTCACCTTACCTAAATTTATGTGGTTTTTCAAAAAGATGATGTCGTCGACGATTGTTTCTTCTTTTCCGCTGATCACAATCACTAGCTCAGCGCCCAATGACTTTGTCAAGGATATGGCATCAAGGTAAATAGAAACGCCGTATGAGATTTCCTTCCCGCTTTCAACAAATAAGAGTTCCTTATCCGTGCTCGCGACCTCCTGTAAGTCAAGCACCT
Organism: Syntrophaceae bacterium; assembly: GCA_003508565.1. Classification (GTDB taxonomy): domain Bacteria; phylum Desulfobacterota; class Syntrophia; order Syntrophales; family UBA2185; genus UBA2185. The sequence continues at coordinate 4,305 of DNUI01000065.1, read as the reverse complement.
TTTTCTTTATAGTTTCTTCGTCAAATATATAAAGGAGCCGGGCATGGTCAAATCCAATGCTCATTTCCGCGGGGTCTTGCTCAAGACCAAATATACTATTCATCAATGCCGTATCATAATCCCACAATCTTTTTTTGCGATAGAGCAGCCTGTCTCCAAATGGTTTAATATAACCGATTTTTTTTTGTAGCGCTTTTGCCAGACCGATGATTAGAGTTGTTTTGCCCGCATTTGGGTGCATGGATGTTATAACAAGCCTGTGCATGTGTCGTACCTCTCAATAATCTTTTGCTGAAAAATTAACGAAACTTCTTGTTTATAATTCTCGTCTAGTCTCAGGGGTCTTGAAGGCCATTTTCAGATGATATACACCAGACTCAGCATGCCTCGTAATGTCAAAACCACCCTGCTCAAAAACCTGCAGCATAGGTCTATTTTCTACAAGAACTTCCGCCGTAAATCCGAGCAAACCTTCTCTCTTTGCAAGATAGGTCAGGTAGGATAATAATTCACTTCCGATGCCTCTGCCCTGATAATCATCCCTTACCGCAACGGCGACTTCCGCGGTATGTGTTGCTTCGTCAACCCCATACTGTCCCAATCCCAGAATGGTTTCATTTTCTTGAGATCCTGTGATCGCCAGTATGGAAATTTCCTTTGTATAGTCAATAATAACAAAGTCTTGTAAACGTTCGTGGGGTATATCTTTTCGCCATGACATAAATCTGCGGTGAAGGCTTTTGTCAGACAGGGAATAGAAAAAATCTTTGAGGAGAGGTTCATCGGTAATTTTTACAGGTCTCAAAAAGAGATGAAACCCTAATTTTGTAGTTCTGTATGTTTCCAGGGTTTCCGGATATTTGCCCCTCTCCCCAGGTATATATGCCTGATCTTGGTAAATCAGCCCTCTCTTCTTTGCTTCTTCAATAAGCATGGGTCGAAATTTGGGGTGGGCAATAGAGATCAATGCCATGGCACGTTCGCGTATATTTTTTCCGTGCAGATACGCGATTCCATGTTCGGTAACGACATAACGGACGTCAGCCCGACATAGGGTAACACCGGCTTGTGCGCTCAGGGCCGGAACAATTCTTGATATGGACTCATTAACCGCCGTTGATTTCATTGCCAAAATCGTTTTGCCGTTCCTCGCAAGGAGCGCTCCCCTCATGAAATCGTGAAAACCGCCGATACCGCTGTAAAACATGCTGCCTATAGATTCTGACGTGGCTTGACCGGTAAGGTCGATTTCAAGGGCCGTATTAATTGCAACGATATTGTCATTCCGGGCGATAAGCATGGGATTGTTTGTGTAATCGACAGTTCTGAATACAATGGAGGGATTGTCGTGAATATATTCGTAGGTTTCCTTTTTCGCCATGCAGAAAGTGGCCACCGTTTTTCCCCGGTTCAATGTCTTTTTTGAGTTATCTATCACACCGGCTTTCATCAAGTTCACAATACCTTCGGTCAGAAGCTCCGTATGGATGCCTAAATTCTTTTTATTGTAAAGATGCGCCATGATGGCATTTGGAATACTTCCATATCCGACCTGCAGCGTGTCACCATCCTGAATAAGTTGTGAAACATATATTCCTATCCGCTGTAATGAAAGGGTCTTCTCTTCGGAAAATGCCCTCTGTATTTCGAGGAGAGGCGCGTCATGAGCTATAATGAAATTCACATCATCAATATGAATAAAACCATCTCCGTGCACACGGGGCATGAACGAGTTGACCTGGGCAATCACCAGAGAGGCTTTTTCCGTTGCCGTCTTGACCATGTCCACACTAACGCCAAGACTTAAAAAACCATGTTCGTCGGGCACACTGGTCTGTACGAGAGCAATATCTATAGGCACAATGCCGCTGTTGATCAACGCCGGAATGTCTGAAAGAGAGATAGGGGTATAGTCCGCCGCACCCCTATTGACATTATCTCTTGTGTTATTACCGATAAAAAAGGAATTGTGACGAAAATTGCTCTTAAATTTTTCATCAGTGTAGGGAGCTAAACCCAGAGAATATATTTGTATAATTTCAGCATCAAAAAATGCCTTGGGGTGGGATTCCACATAGTTTGTCATGGCGCTTATGAGATACTGAGGCTCTCCGCAACCTGATGTGACAAATATATGTTGACCGCGACGGATGTTGCTGAATATCTCGTCCTCACTGGCAAACTTTTCCGGATAAACCTTCTTCCATTCTTCAAGTGTTTTGGCGGTTTTTGCGCGATTCATAAAGGTCCAATCTACTTATATAATAGTGAAGTTTTCCGTCTAACCATGGAGTATTCTATAAGGTTTCGTAAACACTATACCTGAATTATGAAATGTCATGTACATCATTATAACTAATCGATAAGCCATGTTTCTGTCAAGAGAAGAATGCGTGAATGAGTGTGATTCCATACATTTTTCTTTCGATTTGAAAATTCGATAAACAAGTTACGCAATATGGAATCCGCAACAAAGTGTATTTGAAGAGTGAATTTGAAAAAAGATACCAGGAGCTTAGGGCAGAACATTGATGATATTTGCTGCCGTATGAATGATTATATCTGCCCCTGCTTGTAATAATTCATTGGATGTGGAATATCCTGACAGGACACCTATTGTAAAAGATCCCACATCGTTACCTATTTTGATATCCATGGGATGATCCCCGACCATAGATGCATATTCCGGTGTCACATCGAGTAATTTGAGGACTGTCAAAAGGTGTTCAGGATGGGGTTTCACTTTACGGGTTGCTTCTCTTGTCACAACGGCATCGCAATACATATTGATATCGGGAAACACGCATGTAACTGCGGATTGACAGTTCCTTGTAACAACGCCTGTTTTGATGTTACGCGATTTTAAGTTACTGAGCATAGCGCGCGTTCCATATATGAGTTTTCCTTTCTTTGCCGCTTCGATTTCAATAGTTGTAATCAGGGAGTTTGCCTTCTGAACAAAATCATTTCCTTCACCAGGGCATTTCAGGGAGATTAATGTCTCCGCTGCGTCAACCATTTCCAGCACGAAGAGATCACTAAGTGCATCAACCGGAATCTCATAGGACTCAATCAGATCAAGCACAGCTTTTCTCATTTCCGGGAAATTGATGTTTAATGTTGCCAGAGTACCGTCGAAGTCAAAAACAACGGCACGAATTTGTTTCTCGGTTTTCAAACGCCATATGTCTCCTTTAGGTATTTTTCCAGACGGTTTATGCCTTCTGCTATGTTTTCAATGGAATTTGCATACGAGAAGCGTAAATAACCTTCGCAGTTTTGACCGAAGTCAATACCCGGTGTGACACCGACCTTGGCCTTTTCAAGAATTTCAAAAGCCGTTTTATATGAGTCACGGGAAAACGATTTCATATTTCCGAGAACATAAAAAGCGCCCGTAGGCTCAACTTTCACGCCAAGCCCTATTTCCCTGAGTCTCCTGATTAAGTATTTTCTCCTTTCATTGTAAATGTTTTTCATGCGAATCACTTCACTGCCGGCTTCACGCAAGGCCGTTACCCCTCCCCACTGAACAAAAGAATTGGCTGATATAAATAGGTTCTGAAGGAGCTTCTGTATAGGCCTGATATAAGATTTCGGCGCAATCAAATATCCAAGCCGCCATCCCGTCATCGCATAGGCTTTAGAAAAACCATTGAACACGAAGGCATTGTCTGTGAACTCCAGGATGCTGTGTTCCTTATCTTCGTAAACAAGGCCGTGATAGATTTCATCAGAAATTATGGGAATGCCCAGGGATGCGATTTCTGCCATTCTTTCGGCACTGAGGAGATTCCCCGTAGGATTGGAGGGCGAGTTTATTAAAATACCTTGAGTATGCTTCGATATCTTTTCTCGTATCGCCTCCGTAGTAAATTGGAATCCTTCTTCTTCGTAGACATTTACTGCAACAGGATTACCCTCGAAGAATTTAATAAAGTTGGGATAGCATGCATAGTGGGGATCTGAGATAATGATCTCGTCCCCTCTGTTGAGTATCGTCGCGAAGAGGATCAACATGGCAGGGGAGGTACCGGAAGTCACCACTACTTGATCCGGTGAAACAGTCACATGATATTTTTCAAAATAATGCTCGCAGATCGCCTCCCGCAGTTCAAGAAGCCCAAGGCTGTGGGTATAATGGGTTTCTCCATTTCTTATTGCCCTGTAGCAGGCTTCCCTGATGCATTCAGGGGTATCGAAATCAGGTTCACCAACTTCAAGGTGAATGATGTCTTCTCCTCTCCTCTGCATTTCCTGGGCTTTTTCCAGGACATCCATGACGATGAAAGGTAGAATTTCTGA
>DNUI01000048.1:1812-8838 GCA_003508565.1 Syntrophaceae bacterium | reverse complement strand
ACAAACGGAACTCCTGTCACACCATTCAATCAAGGTCGGTGTTTCTCCCGTTATAACTTTTGCGAAAGAACCTTCTTATTTGTTTGCTCCTGATCTGCTTCCCGGATAAATTCAATTATTGACATTGGAGCATTATCCCCTGTGCGATTACCCATTTTCATGATCCTTGTATACCCGCCTGTATAATCACGATATCGTGTCGAAAGCTCGTCAAAAAGCTTCGCCACAATTTCTTTGTCTCTTACAAACGAAAGTGCTTGCCTCCGCGCGTGAAGATCACCCCTCTTGCCAAGGGTAATCATTTTTTCCGCAACCTTTCTTAACTCCTTGGCTTTGGCATCCGTTGTGGTAATCTTTTCATATTTCAAAAGGGAAGTAACCATATTTCGCAACATAGCCTCCCTGTGACTTGAAGTTCTGCCCAGTTTCCTGCCCGTGTTCCTATGACGCATTTAAATAAATCTCCCTTCTCAAATCCATTGTTAATGGATTTATCCCCAGCCGACAGAGAAAGATAATATTGACTTCAATCATTCCCCTTGGGGTGCCTGAGGAGTTTGCCCCTCAGAGATATTATCATTTCGTGACTGTGCTCTCACTTTCTTTGTTTTCTTCTTTATTCCAGGGAGGAAAATCTAACTTCATACCGAAGCTAAGCCCCATTTCTGCAAGAATTTCCTTTATTTCGTTCAGAGACTTCCTTCCAAAATTTTTGGTCTTAAGCATTTCTGCCTCTGTCTTTTGAACCAGCTCCCCGATCAAGTTAATACCAGCATTTTTTAAGCAGTTAGCCGACCTTACGGAAAGTTCCAGATCATCAACATGTCTCAAGAGGTTTTCATTTACTGTTTCTTCTTCTTTAACTACTTCCTGCTGCTCTTCCTCATCAACCTCATCAAAGTTGATAAATATATCCAATTGGCCTTTGAGTATCTTTGCTGCATACGCAAGAGCATCTTCAGGCAAAACACTTCCGTCCGTCCACACTTCCACGATAAGCCGGTCATAATCGGCGATTTGTCCTACCCTTGCGTGAGTAACTGTATAATTGACTTTTTTAATCGGCGAAAAAGCTGCATCGATATTGATCGTCCCTTCCGGTTGATCGGCAGTTCTGTCACTTCGTGCAGGCACATACCCCTTACCTGTCTTCACAACAAGTTCCGCCTTAAATTTTTCGCCGCTGGAGAGGGTCGCAATGTGGTGATCAGGATTAAGAATCTCTAATGATCCGTCAGTAATAATATCTGCTGCAGTTATCGCCCCCTCCTGAGAGGTATCAATATACACCATTTTAGGCCCATCCTCATGCAGCTTTACGCGGACACCCTTCATGTTTAATATAATATCGGCTACATCTTCTTTAACCCCTGGAATTGTTGAATATTCATGGAGAACCCCATCAATTTTCAATGAGATAATAGCAGCTCCTTGAATAGACGACAAAAGCACTCTTCTGAGAGCATTTCCGAGAGTAATACCAAATCCTCTTTCTAAAGGCTGACAAGAAAATTCGCCATAAAAGCGCGTATGGGTACTTTCATCAATTTCAATTCGCTTGGGTCGTATTAAACTGCGCCAGCACTTTTGCATATTTTTTATTCCCTACCCTTCGGGTAATTATTTAGAACAACACAGTATTACTTAGAATAAAGTTCAACTACTAACTGCTCCTGAACTGGCATAACTAATTCTTCACGGGATGGAAGAGTTTTCACCACACCTTTAAAGTTATCCTTGTCCAGTTCCAACCATTGTGGTATACCCCGTCTGGCAACTATTTCCATTGCCTCAAGTATCTTTCCAACCTTCCTGCTCTTCTCCTTTACCTGGATTTCACTTCCCACACCAACCAGATATGATGGTATATTTACCGGCTTCCCATTAACTAAAAAATGATTATGTCTTACCAACTGTCTTGCCTCATTCCTCGAATTGGCAAAACCTATTCGAAAGACCATATTATCAAGGCGCCTTTCTAAGAAAAGTAAGAGATTTGTACCTGTTATCCCTTTCTGCCTATCAGCTTTTTCAAAATACCCCCTGAATTGCCTTTCCAGAAGGCCGTACATCCTTTTAAGCTTTTGTTTTTCCCTTAACTGTACACCATAATCAGAATATTTTCTGCGAATCTGGCCATGATCACCCGGGGCATAATTCCTTCTTTCAAAGGCACACTTATCACTATAACACCTGTCGCCTTTGAGAAAAAGTTTCAACCCTTCTCTGCGGCACAGCCTACACACGGATTCTTTATACCTTGCCAAAAAAACCTCCCATTATTCGAAATTCGAAATCCTAATTATTGATTACTAACCTCATTCAAATTACAAAATGTTAAACGCACACATAGGAAACTACGGACCCTTGGGCTCATTTCCCAGCTAAAGGTCACTTCGACGAAGTCATTTCTCTGCGGCTTTTCCCGAAAAAGCCACTTCTTATTGAACTATACTCTCCTTCTTTTCGGAGGACGGCACCCATTATGAGGAATTGGTGTGACATCTCTGATGAGGCTGATACTCAGCCCAGCTACCTGTAAAGATCTTAATGCTGATTCCCTGCCTGAACCTGGCCCTTTCACATACACTTGAACCTTCCTCATTCCCTGTTCCTTTGCCTTTTTGACTGCATCCTCGGCTGCCACTTGCGCTGCGAAAGGGGTGCTCTTTCTTGAACCTTTAAATCCTTGTGTCCCAGAAGACGACCAGGCGATTACATTGCCGCTGAGATCTGTGATTGTTATAATTGTATTGTTAAAGGTAGATTGAATGTGTACTACCCCCTCGGTTATATTCTTTTTTTCCTTTTTTTTCCCTGTTCTTCTCGATTGTTTTGCCATCTCTCCTCCGGATCAGTACGTGCTATTTCTTTTTACCGGCAATTGACCGTCGCGGTCCCTTCCGAGTACGTGAATTTGTACTTGTTCTTTGACCCCTGACGGGAAGTCCTTTCCTATGTCTTAATCCACGATATGCTCCAAGGTCCATCAATCGCTTCACTGACATCGATATTTCCCGTCGTAAATCGCCTTCAACCTTGAGATCCTTATCGATAATATTTCTTATAGAGGTAATTTCTGAATCAGCAAGATCATCTGTTTTTTTATCATAATGTACATTTGCCTTCTCAAGAATATCTCGCGCTTTACTCCTTCCTATTCCATATATATACGTTAACGCGATTTCCATTCTTTTGTTTTTGGGTAAATCCACTCCTGCAATTCTTGCCACCTGATAACCTCCTGATAATGAAGAACTATTCCCTATCTATCCTTGTCTCTGCTTGTGCTTGGGATTCTCACAAATAACCCTCAAAACACCACGTCTTTTGATAATCTTACATTTATCACAAATCTTTTTCACAGAAGATCTAACTTTCACAACATTCACTCCTCACGTAGATTGCTCAATGGATATTGCCATGCGCACTCTACTTATTCCGGTTTATTTGGTTCTGTAAATAATCCTACCACGCGTTAAATCGTAGGGAGAAAGCTCAACAGTCACTTTATCACCAGGCAATATCTTGATAAAATGCATCCGCATTTTACCTGAAATATGGGCGAGTACTCGGTGGCCATTTTCCAGCTCAACTCGGAACATTGCATTTGGTAAAGTTTCCACTACCTTACCTTCTACTTCGATTGGTTCTTCTTTCGCCATAAAAAACCTATCTCAATCAGAGACTTTATAAGGTCTCACTTTGAAGGGGCATCCCTAAAACTCCTCCCCGTATCGAGCATGGGAGACTCTGCATTTTCTCTTTTTTATCATCTCCCATCACAGGTGGGCATTAAATCCATCCGTAATGGATTTATAAGAATTCGAAAACTGAATTCCTGATTTGGAATAGGTGAAGCAAATTTCAGTTCGACATGCTCAGGATGTCTGGACCGTCCTCAGTAATAGCAACAGAATGTTCGAAGTGAGCTGATAATTTTCCATCTTCTGTTATAACCGTCCAGCCATTATCAATCACTTTGACCTTGTATGTGCCTTCATTCACCATCGGCTCAATGGCCAAAACCATTCCAGCCTTTAGTCGTATTCCCCTCCCTTTTATTCCGTAATTAGGAACTTGTGGTTCTTCGTGAAGTTTTTTCCCTATTCCGTGGCCTACAAAGTCTCTCACAACGGAAAAACCCGCTGTTTCAACGCAATGTTGAACAGCAGCTGATATATCACCAAGGCGGTTCCCGGCTCTCGCCTCGCTGATGCCCTTGTAAAGTCCTTGTTCAGTAATTCGTATTAACCTTGTCGCCTCCTCAGAAACCTCACCAACAGGGACCGTTATGGCAGCATCTCCATAGTAACCCTTATAATATGCCCCAAAATCAAGACTTACAATATCCCCCTCAACTAAAACCCTGTTTGAGGGGAATCCATGAACGACTTCTGAATTCACCGATATACACAGGGAATAAGGATAACCCATGTAGCCTTTAAATGCCGGTTGTGCTCCCTTTTTTCGCACAAGTTCTTCTGAATAGTTATCCAACTCACCTGTGGTTATACCAGGTGTCACCTTTTCCTTTAATGAATTTAAGATCTCAGCGACGATATAATTGCTCGCCCTCATTTTTTCAATTTCTTCTGGCAGCTTCAGGATGATCATTACCCTTAACGCCTTTTTGCAATGCGTCCTTTCTTCATGAAGCCCTCATATTGTCTCGTCAACAAATGTGTTTCTATCTGGCCTGCCGTATCCAAGGCAACACCAACCACAATCAGGAGGGCCGTTCCGCCGAAATAAAAGGGCACATTGAAATAGCTTATCAATATGCTGGGAAGGACACACACCGCCGACACATATATAGCTCCACTAAAAGTCAGTTTCGACAATACGTCATCAATATATTCTGCCGTTTTTTTCCCTGGCCTGATCCCCGGTACATATCCACCATATTTCTTCATGTTATCTGAAACGTCAGTAGGATTAAAAACTACCGCTGTATAAAAATAACAGAAAAAAACAATGAAGGCGACATAGAGCGATTCATATATCCACCTACCCGGAATTAAAGCATCGGAAACTGCCTTCATCCACGGATGATCGATGAAGTTCGCAATTGTTGCCGGAAACATGATAATTGAAGACGCGAATATTGGAGGAATAACTCCCGAGGTGTTGACCTTCAGTGGAAGGTGTGTTGTCTGTCCACCATACATTTTTCGGCCGACAACCCTTTTTGCATACTGTACGGGTATTCTTCTTTGGCCGCTTTCCATAAATACAATGATCCCAACAACGGCTAACATCATGACAATAAGGATAATGATGAAAAAAATACCCATCTCACCAGCTGAAAGCAAACTGAATGTCTCGTAAATTGCTGCAGGTCCCCGACACACAATACCGGCAAAGATGATTAATGATATTCCATTGCCGATACCCTTTTCGGTAATCTGTTCCCCCAGCCACATTATGAACGCTGTGCCTGCCGTCAAAGTGATGACGGTCATTAAACGAAAGTTCCATCCGGGCTCCATCACGATGGAAGCCCCCGTAGGTCCTGCCATATTTTCCAGTCCAACGGAAATACCGAATCCCTGGATGAGACTTAAAATCACCGTACCATACCTGGTGTACTGAGTAATTTTTCTCCTTCCAGCCTCACCTTCCTTGGAGAGTCTTTCTAAATGAGGAATAGCTATGGTTAAAAGCTGAAGAATAATGGAAGCGCTGATATAGGGCATGATACCGAGAGCAAAGACGGAAAGATTAGAAAGAGCCCCACCCGCAAACATATCAAAAAATCCAAGTAATGAACCTTTCGCCTGCTCGAAATACGCAGCCAGAGCTGCCGTATCAATACCAGGCGTGGGGACGTGTGCACCTATTCGATACACAGCCAAAAGGAGACATGAATAAAGAATTCTCCTTTGCAGCTCGGGAATTTTTCCTATATTTTTTAAACCGTCTAACAAATCAGGCAACCTCTATAATCGGCAGCTTCATCCTTCTTTTCATTTGGTTCGAGATTTTTCACGAGTTTAAAATAATCGAACCGCCGGCAGCCTCTATCTTCTGCCTCGCCCCTTGACTGACCATGTCAACCTTAAGTGACACAGGATAATCTATGTTTCCTTTGCCTAAAACCTTTATACCATCCCCTTTTCTTTTCATCAGCCCGGCATTGACAAGAAGATCCTTGTCGATGACGGACCCCTGGGGAAATTTTTTCAACTGCTCTAAATTAAAGGTAATAATTTTCTTCCGGAAAGGGTTGCGAAACCCTCTTTTCGGTAATCGTCGGGAAAGGGGCATCTGCCCACCTTCAAAACCTGGTCTTACTCCCCCACCTGATCTTGCATTCTGACCTTTATGTCCTTTGCACGATGTCCCGCCATGCCCTGATCCGTCACCACGGCCAACCCTCTTTCTCTTTTTCCTCGAACCCTGTGGTGGTTTTAATGAACTCAAATTCATACCTTGTTCCCCTCAAGCTCCTCCATAGACACAAGATGGCTGACTTTTCTGATCATGCCCCGAATCTCAGGTGTATCTTTAAGCACAACGCTCCTGTTCAATTTGCCCAGTCCCATCCCGCGGAGAACCTGCCGCTGCTTCTGTGGCCTGGTTATATAACTTTTTACAAGCGTTATTTTAAGCTTTTTCTCCACGATTACCCCTCTATAACCATAAACTAATTATTTCAAATGCTATGATAAATTTTTAAACTTTTAACACTGTCAGTGAATTCTTGTAAAATAACTAATTTTCAGAGCCACTCTTGCCTCTTATTGCTAAAATTTCCGTTGGATCTTTCAATTGGCATAGACCATCGATGGTGGCTTTCACCAGATTATGTGGATTATGCGAACCTAAACATTTCGTCAATATGTTATGGATTCCTGCAACTTCAAGAACCGCCCTGACAGCTCCTCCCGCAATGAGACCAGTTCCCTCAGAAGCAGGCTTCAGGAGCACTCTACCTGCCCCATATTTCCCAATTACCTCATAGGGTACTGTTCTATTCGTAATAGCGACCTTAATCATGCTCTTCTTGGCCTTTTCCATGCC
>DNUI01000048.1:1111-1743 GCA_003508565.1 Syntrophaceae bacterium | reverse complement strand
ATCGCTATTACCCTGTCCAGAAGTTCTAATTCTTCCATATCCTCACTCAATAGCCCTCGTTCTTTTTATAAGTTATGTAGACCAAAATCAAAACTCTAATCCTGATTCCCTGGCTGCATTTGCCAGTGCCCCAACGCGCCCGTGGTAAAGGTAACTTCCCCTATCAAAAACAACGTGCTTGATACCTATGGCCTTCAATTTTTCTGACACAAGCTTACCCACTTTCTTCGCGGCATCAATCTTCTTTAAACCATTAAGCGTTCCCTTTATCTCCTTATTCAGAGTTGATGCCTCAGCCAAAGTTCTCCCGACATCATCAGCAATAGCCTGAACATATATATGTTTCGCACTTCTGAATACAGAAAGACGTGGCCTTGCCTCGGTACCAAATATTTTTCCCCTTACTCTCGCTTTGCGTTTAACCCGTATCTTTTCTATTTTTTTCGTTGCCAATGTTATACCCCTTGCTTTGATTAGGCTCCAACGGATTTGCCTACTTTCCTCCGTACCTTTTCACCAGCATACCTTATCCCTTTTCCTTTATAAGGTTCAGGTTTTTTCAATTCTCGTATCTCGGCGGCGACCCTCCCCACAAGTTGCTTATCAATGCCACTTATTGCGATGCTTATCTG
>DNUI01000048.1:0-1077 GCA_003508565.1 Syntrophaceae bacterium | reverse complement strand
GCACGGTATCCAATACCTGACAGTTCAAGATTCTTCTGAAAGCCGACACTCACACCAGTTACCATATTTGCCATAAGCGTACGCACCAGACCATGATATGATCTCGCTTTTCTGCTATCAGAAAGCGTCTTAACCTCTATAGCCCCACTAATAACGGCAATCTCGATGCCCTGAGGTACTTCCATAGATAGAGTTCCCTTTGGACCATCAACCTTGATGGTCGATTTATCCTGACTGATCTTCACCCGTTCAGGAATTGCAATAGGTTTTTTCCCAATTCTTGACATTGAATAAATCTCCAGAGACTAATTAACCGCTTCATACTGATGGACATTGTCCCTCAGGCTTCCTAATATAACATTCAACTGAGGTCCCAAACGGGCAGAGCCCCTTTGGTACACACGAAAACTGCCAAGCTATTTTAATCCGCCAACGGGCGGTTGTATTTCCATATTTTTTCTTAAGTTGCCTACCATACATTGCAAAGTATTTCGCCACCCACGTTCGATTCAGTCGCTTCTTTGTCTGTCAAAATGCCTTTTGATGTGGAAAGGATAGCGATACCATACCCATTTAGCACCTTTGGGATTTTTTCGCTCTTCACATAGACCCTTCTTCCTGGTTTACTAATCCGCTGAATGCCTGTAAGGACTGATTTTTTCGCATCAGAATACTTCAGGTATATCCTCAACACCTGATAGCCACGCGCATCTTTCTTTATGTCATAACCGCCAATATAGCCAGATTTTTTCAAGACTTTGGCAATATTAATATTTATCTGGGATAGTAAAACATCCACACTCTTAAATCTCACCTTGTTTGCATTACGAATTCTCGTTAGCATATCCGCAATAGGATCTGTCATCCCCATATTTTACTCCTTAACACAAATTACCAGCTCGACTTCATAAGTCCTGGTATTTCACCTTTCATAGCAAGATTTCTCAAGCATATTCTGCACATATCAAATTTTCTGAAGTAGGCTCTTGGCCTCCCGCAGATAGGACAACGGTTATACGTCCGCACCGAAAATTTTGGTTGTCTTTTCGCTTTTGCAATCAGGGACTTTTTCGCCAC
>DNUI01000063.1 GCA_003508565.1 Syntrophaceae bacterium | reverse complement strand
AGAAAATTAAAGATCAGCAGTCTTCATGGTTCAGCAAAAGCTTTCCTCATCTCCTTAATTTCCCAACGCTTACAAAGAACATTGATCGTGATTGCTCCAACAGAAAAGGACGCAAGGAATATCCGTCGGGATCTTTCATTCTTCCTTGATGGTGAAAGTACTGCTTTCCTTTACCCGCCGTGGGATTTTTTTTCTGTGGATATGTTCTCCTTCCAGCGCGATGTTGAACTCGCCCGCGTGGAGGTTCTCTACAACCTCCTGACCAGAAAACAGTCTGCTGTTGTTCTTCCACTGAAGGCCATGATGCAAAAGGTCATACCCCAAAAAATCCTCGGAAATTACGTAGATAAGATATCCATCGGAGATACCGTAGACAGGAACGGGCTGGTGCAAAAATTATTGGAAGGTGGCTACCAAGGGGTAACACTGGTCGAGGAAAAGGGCCAGTACAGCGTGCGGGGACACATAGTAGATATCTTTCCGCCCGCCGTGGATCACCCTTGCAGGATGGAATTTATCGGGGATGAACTCGAATCGATCAGAGAATTCGACCCTGTCTCCCAGAGATCGACAGGTGAATTGATCGAATTCACCCTTATCCCGGCGAGAGAAGTAATCTTGTCAGAAGAAAGAAAAACGCAGGCGATAGATAATATAAAGAGACGATCCCTTGAACTGGAAATTCCCCGCATGATGAGAACCAGTCTCATTGAGATGATAGAAAATGGCCTTATTTCTTCGGTAAATCCAATGTTCTTACCCCTCTTTTACAAATCGTCCGCGAGGATACCAAATCAGGGAGAGTGGAAACCTGAGGATGTTGTTCACTCAGGGAAAGAAGAATCGCCGGAAATTCTCAGTACACTCTTTGATTATATGCCCGAAAATTCCCTCCTTATTTTTGACGATTTATCCATGATTGAACAGGTCGAATCGGATATTGAAAACGATATCGACCGCTTTTTGCGTAAGACCTGCAAGGAAGAGAAATTTTATTTAGAAAAGGACGCTTATTATCTCACGAAAGAAAGTATTTTACAGCGATCTAGTGCCTTTCAAAAAATATATTTAGAAGGGTTGCATATCGAATCTATCGATAGTGATGAAAATAATGCTTCCGTTTTCGATATCAAAACTCACACAGATGTGAAGCCGGTAACAGCGTTGTCGATGCCGGGGAGAGGAGACGGACTACTAAGTTCCCTGGTGGATAAAATAAAAGGATGGCTTCATGAAGGAAATCTGGTGACATTTCTGGGAACGGGTCAGGAGGAGGTTCATCGTATAGGTCACCTGCTGGAGCAGTATAACCTCCCTGCCATCAGGTCAGAAATTCCCTTTATATCTGACCTTGAACAGCACTGTGGTCAGGGTCGACTGGTTATCAGAGAGGGCAAAATTACGGGGGGATTCCATTTGCCCGATCTGAAGCTGATTGTGATCACAGATGAGGAAATCTTCGGTAAAAAAGTACCACGCAGGCGCACAAAATCTGTGAGGGAAGGGTTCTTCCTGAAATCGTTCGGCGATTTAAAGGAAGGAGATTATGCGGTCCACACCGATCATGGTATCGGATTATACCGGGGGCTTCAAAAGCTTTCCATTGGTCAGATTGAGAATGATTTTCTTCTTCTTGAATATCTTGACGGCGACAAACTTTACATACCCGTAGACCGTCTCGACCAGATACAACGTTATATCGGCCCGGAAGGTTCTGTCCCGAAGGTTGACAAACTCGGAAGTTCATCCTGGGAAGCGGCAAAAGAGAAGGTCAAGAAGTCCGTTCGTGAAGTTGCTGAAGAATTAGTTTCTATTTATGCCGCCCGCGAGGTGATGGATGGACATTCATTTTCCCCACCTGACAGGATGTATGATGAATTCAGCTCAACCTTTGAATATGAGGAAACACCGGACCAATCCAGGTCAATCGAAGATGTGATCCAAGACATGGCGAATGACAAGCCCATGGACCGGCTTGTGTGCGGAGATGCGGGATTCGGAAAAACGGAAATCGCACTGAGAGCATCCTTTAAAGCGGCGATGGACGGGAAACAGGTGGCTATCCTTGTCCCGACAACAATCCTGGCGGAACAACACTTTCATACGTTTTCGCGCAGATTGAAAGATTATCCTGTCTGCGTGGAGGTCTTGAACCGATTGAGGACAAAGGCGGAGCAGAAAAAAATTGCCGAAGGAATACACAGAGGGATTGTAGATATCGCTATAGGAACCCATCGGCTGTTGCAGAGTGATATCAAATTCAAAGACCTGGGGCTTGTAATCATCGATGAAGAACAGCGATTCGGAGTAACACATAAGGAAAAACTCAAGAAGCTGAGAACACTTGTGGATGTCCTCACCCTTTCAGCAACACCGATACCAAGGACTCTTCATCTTTCGCTCATCGGCATCCGCGATTTATCCATCATAAATACCCCTCCGGAGGACAGGCTTCCTATTAAAACCTATGTGTCTGAATTCAATGAAGACATACTACAAGACGCCATCAGGCAGGAACTGGGCAGAGGCGGCCAGGTTTTTTTCCTCCATGACCGGGTGCAATCCATACACACTATGGCCCGGCTGGTGGAAAAGCTTGTCCCGGCGGCGAACGTGGGCGTTGTCCACGGCCGCATGAAGTCCAAAGAAATCGAAGATGCAATGACAAAATTTGTAAAGCAGGATTACGACGTCCTTGTCTGTACGTCTATTGTGGCATCCGGCCTGGATATTCCGACAGCAAACACAATAATTATCAACAGGGCGGACCGTTTTGGCCTCGCGCAACTGTATCAAATCAGAGGGAGGGTCGGGAGGTCTAAGGAAGAGGCTTTTGCCTTTCTCCTGATTCCCAAAGGATCAATGTTGTCCAAGGAGACACAGCGGCGGTTGCAGGTGATAATGGATTATTCCGAACCCGGTTCAGGTTTTAGAATCGCCACGAATGATCTGGAAATAAGGGGAGCGGGGAGCATTCTTGGGACATCCCAGTCCGGACAGATTGCCGCTGTGGGATACGAATTGTATACGGAACTCATGGAAAGAACCATCCGAGAAATCAAAGGAGAAAAAATGCCCGAGAAGGATACAAAACCGGAAATCAATTTAGGCTTACCGGCATTTATTCCCGAGGATTACATACCCGATGTCCACCGCAGGCTCGTAACATATAAAAGATTATCCATGGCAGTGACAGATGAAGATGTGATAAGGATCAAAGAGGAAATTATCGATTGCTGTGGAGTCATACCCTTGGAAGTAGAAAATCTGTTTGACGTCATACACATAAGGAACATGCTTACGACAATCAGAGGGAAAAAAATGAGGTACGACGGGGAAAAGATGTGTATTGATTTTCACCCGGATAGCCCCGTGAGTCCGTCAACAATTGTGGACCTAACAAGAAGAAAAGGAAAGGGTGTGAACCTTTCACCTGATTTTCAGCTTACTGTCCTCATGCCTGACCTCCCGGCGGGGGAAATCATAGGACAGGCAAAGGACCTGCTGCACAAACTGGCCAATTGAAAAATTTTATGGTTAAAACTTCCTTTACGAAGATGCAGAGTCTTATTTCACAGTGTGCATCGATAATCGATCATTGTTCTCCCCTGTTTTGGATAGGCGTGACCGGGGGAATTTTCCTGATGTCTTCTTTGATGAAAAATCCGTCTGTACTTCTTTCTAAAGGGCGAAAGACATGGATTTCCTTCTTTTTCTGTATCTTGTGTATCATCACAATCATCGGCTGCCAGGAGAGCTCTCTATCAAAACCAATTGCAACAATTGACGGCGTGAAAATTTCAGTCGGCGAGCTCAATGAGAGATTTACAAAAGGATTGCATGTATCAATAGACAGATCGTCTTTAACCCCAGAGGACTATGAGCTATTGAAAGAAGAGGTCTTGAATTCCCTCATAGATGAGAAGATCATGCTCCTCCGTGCGGGAGAGCTTTCCCTTTCTGTCAGTGATGCGGAATTGGAAAAGAAGATTGAGGAAATTAAGGAAAGCTCTTCCGGCGAAGATTTTGAAAGGATTGTCTCGGCACAAAAAATTAATTATAACGCCTGGAAAGAAGAGCTCAGAAAGCGAATGGTTCTGGAAAAACTGACTGCGTCCGATGTAAATGCTAAAATTACAGTGAAAGAGAATGAGGCAAGAATATACTATAGAACCTATAGGAGAATGTATCCTCCGGAAAAAAGAGTGCATGTCGCCCAGATCGTAGTACGAGACCGGGATAAAGCGGAAATGATACTGAATAGGTTGAAGAGCGGCGAAGATTTTGGTACAGTTGCCCGGGAAGAGTCAATAGGCCCTGAAGCGGCAAAAGGGGGCGACCTCGGATTCATCAGTCAGGGCGTCATGCCAGAAGAAATCGATGCTGCCATATTTTCTCACCCGCTCGGTGAAATTAGTCCGGTTATTAAGAGCGTTTATGGATATCACATTTTTAAAATCATAGAAATACATGAAGGGACAAAGATCAAGTGGGGTGATATTAAAGAACAAGTCACAAGGGACCTCAGGAAGCAGAAAGAAGAAAAGGCATATGTACAGTGGATAGAGTCCTTGAAATCAAAGACAGTGATAACAGTAGACCGGGAACTATTGAAAAAAGTGACAATTACGTTAAATAAGGTACGTGAATAACGGGGAATTATGTTGAAAATATTAAAATATCTCATGGTGGTATGGATCTCCTTATTGATTCCGGCGCATGCTGAAATAATAGACAGGATCATTGCCGTAGTGAATGGCGATGTGATCACGCTGACGGAGTTGAATAATGCCCATGAACCTTATAGGAAAAAGATTGATGAATCATACAAGGGTGCGGACAAGGAAAAGATTATAGCGGGAAACAGACAGTTAATGTTGGAAAAGTTGATTGACAATATTCTGATTGCCCAGGAAGCGAAGAAAACCGGAATGATAATTAAAGACGATGAGGTCATGGGGACAATAAATGAGGTCCTTTCCCGCAGAAAATATACGATGGACGACCTGCTCCGCGATCTTGCCAAAGAGAACTCTTCTTTTGATGCATACAAGAAAGACGTAAAAGAACACCTCCTGAGAATGAAACTTGTAAGGCGCGAAATAAAATCTAAGATTACGATTAGTGAGGAAGAAATAGGCGAATATTACCAGAACCATCGTGAAGCCTATGAAGGTAAAGAAGCGGTGAGGATTAAGCAAATTCTCCTCTTTTTCCCCAGGAACTCCGATGAAAAAACCAAGATAAAGCTCAGGGCGGAAATGGATTCAATCCTTAAGCGACTGGAGCATGGGGAGTCATTTGATTTACTTGCCTCACAGTATTCTCAGGGACCTGCTGCAGCAAGCGGAGGTGACATCGGTTTTGTGGAAAAAGGGTCTATGCAGCCTATCGTTGAAAGTGCAGCCTTTAGTTTGAACAAGGATGAGGTCAGTGGCGTCATTGAATCCCCTCTAGGTTTTCATATAATCAAGGTTATTGATAAAAGAGGCGCCGGTATTAAGACCATTGATTCCGTTCGTGAAGAAATTAAAATCAAGATTGAAGAAGAAAAGTTGGAAAAGAAATACAGTGAGTGGATTAAAGAATTGAGAAAAAAATCACTCATTGAAATAAAACTATAAAGAATAGGGTTCAGGTTACAGGGGCCAGGGGTAATGAATAGGTTATGTTTGACCTGACCCTGACCCCTAAACCCTGNNGGAGCCTCTCAGCACAACCTAAAAAATATCAATATTGATATCCCGCGAGATAAACTGGTAATCATCACCGGAGTCAGCGGATCGGGTAAATCATCCCTTGCGTTTGATACCATTTACGCTGAAGGACAGAGGCGTTACGTGGAATCCCTATCCGCCTATGCAAGACAATTCATCGGCCAGATGGATAAACCCGATGTCGAATCAATTGAGGGATTATCTCCTGCCATCGCCATAGAACAGAGAACAGCAAGCCATAATCCCCGCTCAACGGTAGGGACGGTGACAGAGATCTATGATTACCTCCGCCTTCTCTATGCGAGAATCGGAATCCCTCATTGCTACCAATGCGGCAGGGAGATTAATTCCCAGACTATAGATATGATGGTTGATAGTATTCTCGGCTTCCCCGAAAAAACCAGGATCAGCATTCTTTCCCCCATAGCCAGGGGCAAAAAGGGAGAGTTCCAAAAGGAATTGAAAAAGCTTCAGAAAGAAGGCTTTGTCCGGGTGCGCATTGATGGACAATTACATGAACTCGATGAGGAAATTATTCTTGATAAAAACAAGCGACACGATATCGATGTTGTAATTGACCGATTGATTATCAAAGAAGGCATAAGAAGTCGCCTAAGGGATTCCCTTGAAATTGCTTCCCACCTTTCTGATGGGTTGGTACGTGTTGATGTTGCAGGTGGAGAAGAAATTCTTTTCAGTGAAAAGTATGCCTGTTCTGACTGTGGTGTAAGCATGCCGGACCTTGCTCCCCGCAATTTTTCATTTAACAGCCCTTACGGCGCGTGCCCAGACTGCGACGGCCTGGGGAATAAAATGTATTTTGACGAAAACCTCGTAGTGCCTGATCGCGAACTCTCCATACGGGAAGGGGCTATCGCTCCCTGGGCGGGCAGAAGTTCTGTGTACCATCACCAGATGCTGGATGCCCTGTCCCTGCACTATCATTTTGATGTCAATTGCCCCTTCAGTAAATTGCCCAAAAATATACAGATGGTTCTTCTGTATGGTTCGGGAACAGAGATGATTAAATTCTATCTTGACAGAGAGGGCAGGCGTTTTTTTTATAGCAGGCCTTTCGAAGGTCTTCTTAACCAGCTTGACCGTCGCTACAGAGAAACTAATTCTCATGTCGTAAGAATGGATCTTGCCCGATATATCAATTTACAGGAGTGTCCGCTCTGCCATGGGTCGCGGTTGAAGAAAGAAAGCTTGTCGGTTACCGTTGGCGGTAAAAATATCTATGATATATGCAGACTTTCAATTAAGGAATGCCTGGAGTTTTTTGCGTCGTTTCCTCTGTCCCGCCAGGACACCCTCATATCCGAAAGAATCCTCAAAGAAATCAAAGAAAGGCTAAGATTTCTTGTTGACGTAGGCATCGATTATCTCAGCCTGGACCGTGCCTCAGGCAGTCTTTCCGGTGGTGAAGGCCAGCGCATAAGGCTGGCAACCCAGATTGGATCAGGACTTGTCGGTGTCCTTTACGTCCTTGATGAACCGACAATAGGCCTTCACCAAAGAGATAACGCGAGGCTTATTTCCACCCTCAAACGCCTACGGGATATGGGTAACACCGTCCTTGTCGTAGAACATGATGCTGCAATGATGCTGTCATCCGATTATATTATTGACATGGGGCCGGGTGCAGGGGCGGATGGCGGTAACGTTATCTTCCAGGGAACTCCAGAAGAGATCAGTAAATGCACTACATCGCTGACGGGAATGTACCTTTCAGGTAAATTCTCCATACCTGTACCGGCAAAAAGGAACTCATCGCCTGCTCGTTTCATTATCCTGGAAGGGGCCTGTGAGCACAACCTGAAAAACATCGATATTAAGATTCCTGTAGGCTTTTTTACCGCCGTCACAGGTGTATCGGGTTCCGGCAAAAGCACTATGGTTATTGAAACTCTTTACAAAGCTCTCGCCAGGAGACTCAACCACTACAAAGGCGGCATGGGGAAGCTTCGCCGGATTAAAGATTTGGGGGGCATTGAAAGGGTTATTATGATGAACCAGCAGCCTATTGGACGCACTCCCCGTTCCAACCCGGTAACATATACAGGGATATTTTCCCATATCCGTGACCTCTTTACCGGCCTTCCCGAAGCAAGAATACGGGGCTACAAGCCGGGCCGTTTTAGTTTTAATGTCAAAGGGGGAAGATGTGAGTCCTGTGAGGGAAACGGCTTAATCAAAATTGAGATGCATTTTCTGCCCGATGTGTATGTAACGTGTGATGTCTGCCACGGGAAGAGATTCAATTTTGATACGCAGGAAATAAAATACAAAGATAAAAATATCGCGGATGTTTTGGACATGTCTGTAAATCAAGCCTTGTCTTTTTTCGATAATATCCCGGCGATACGATCCAAGCTTCAGCTCCTTTTTGATGTCGGAATGGGTTACATCAGACTTGGGCAGTCTGCAACGACCCTCTCCGGCGGAGAAGCTCAACGGATCAAATTATCAAGAGAACTGGGGAAACGGACAAACAGCAACACGCTCTATATCCTTGATGAGCCTACCATTGGACTTCACGCCGCAGATATTCAGAAGTTGCTGGATGTACTTCTGCGGCTGGTAGATATGGGAAACACTGTCGTGGTGATAGAACACAACCTGGATGTCATAAAATGCGCCGACCATATAATTGATTTAGGACCCGAAGGTGGACCCGGAGGAGGCCGAATTGTTGCCTCCGGCATGCCTGAAGAAATCGTTCAAAACGAGGAATCGTTGACCGGTCAATTCCTGCGCAAGGTGTTATAGAACTCGTGTGACTTCTATTACCATCAGGTCCCGGGCAAGGGTAAGGGGGCCGTTATAAGCCCTGCGGCATTCAGCCTTGAGATCAACAGTTTCACATTCCGGATAAAAATGTGTCAGCACCAGGTGCTTTACCCCTGCCTCACAGGCGATCTGACCGGCAAGGGACGGCGTCAGATGTCCTTCAACCTTCATGCCATCGGGAAGTGCCGCTTCACAGATGAAGAGATCTGCTTCCCTGGCAAGGGCAACAGCATTCTCGCAAAAGTCTGTGTCACCCGTATATGCAATGGACGTCCCGTCCGCCGTGGTGATACGGTATCCGATACTGCTTTCAATGTGCGCCATGGGTAACGTATCCACCGTAAACTCATGAAAGGAATGCTGATCACGGTTCTTACTATCTAATTCAATGATATTCATGAGACCCTCTTCCAGTTCAATCCATTTTCCATACACCGTGCGAAGCCCTTCATAGAAACTCTGAAGGCCTTTCGCACCGATTACATCAAAGGGAATACGGCGACGGTATGCCTGGGGATATTTGGCAGCAAAGAGAAAGGAAGCAAATTCCCCGGTATGGTCTGGATGGAAATGGGTGAAAAAGAGATGGGTAACCTTTGAAATCGCTTCCCCCGCTTCCAATAATCTCCTCATTGTACCACTGCCCAGATCAAATAAGACCAGGCTGTTTTGAATCTGGATGAGAAAGGAACAGGAACTCCGCGCAAGCGAAGGGACACAGGTTCCCGATCCCAGGATTATGACATTCATGCCCATAGTATCTTCCGATACTGAATACAATAGAAGCGGTGAATTGTAAATGGTGAAAAGAAACGAGAAAAAAGGTCTGCTTTTCACTGATTACTCGTTACTAACCCTTATTCACTCTTTTTTTGATTCCGATTCCAGAGGAGTCAGCCTTACAATCATTTTTCGCGTCCGCGGGCCGTCAAATTCACAGAAAAACACAGACTGCCATGTGCCCAAAACCAGCTCACCATCATCTATAAATATCATTTCCGACGCTCCCACGATGGAGGCCTTGATGTGGGCCGCCGAATTTCCCTCTCCATGCCGATAACGATCATTGAGGGGAACAATTTTATCCAGTTCCATCAAGATATCCCTCGGTACATCTGGATCCGCGTTTTCATTGATAGTTACTGCGGCAGTTGTATGGGGAATGAAAACATGGCAGATGCCGCTTTGTACCTTGCTTTCTTTCAACAGGGCTCTGATACGGCTGGTGATGTCTATCATCTCTGATCTGGCATTGGTGCGTACGGTAAACTGCTTCATATTGTACACTCCTTGTTAATATAAGGCTCTTTTCCCATTCAGTTGCAAAAAGTATTTGAGGAACCGAAGTTTCAAGTCTCAAGTTTTGTAAATAGTGTATAGTAAATAGCAACGAGAGAAAACATATTTTGTTCTTCACCCGTTACTCGTCACTATTCACTATTTTTTGACCCCTTGACACCTTGAATCCTGAAGAAGAAATTGCTAATGGGAGCACGAGTGACGAGTACGACGAAAAGACTCTTATACTATTTTCGCACCAAATCCAAGAATGCCCTTGTTGCCTCTTTCACAAATGCTCTCACAAGATCAGGGTCTTTTCTGCCATCGGGTCCCTCCACACCGGTATGTGCGTCAACACCGGCAGGACGCACATGGACTATAGCTCTATGGATATTATC
>DNUI01000012.1 GCA_003508565.1 Syntrophaceae bacterium | reverse complement strand
TGGGCTTTATCCGGTATTAACGCAATAAGCACCACATCGGCATTGACCAGCGCGCCGATAAGACAGATTGCCGCAAACAAAATGTTTGTGGAATTTTTTCTGCCTCTTAAGAAAGATACCAAAGAAAGAAAAATAAGGACGATAAAGCCGAGTGTAGGAAAGATCAGATACGTGTAGACATTGTTCAGGTAGTCCAGAAACATAAAAAAATCCTCCTTGACCCCCCTTTGCAATAGGGGGAATTACAGGATTTTCGTTCTATTTGGTTTCCGTAAGATAACCTATTATGCGATAGACTAATTTCGCAGCAAGAAAATCAGGCGCCACCATGCCGGGTATTGGAGAAAGTTCAACGACATCAAACCCCCGCACCCGGCAACGGCTCGACACCGCCCTCACAAGGCGGAGAATATCTTTCCAGTAGATGCCGCCCGGCTCGGGGGTTCCCGTCGCGGGCATAATGGAAGGGTCAAGCACATCGATGTCAATCGTGATATAGACATCACCGTTCAGGGTTTCACAAATCTTCTCCCACCACATGTTTTCGCCAAGGATAAAATCCGCAGTAAATGTTCGTATCGTGCTTTCTTTCATAAACGCAGCTTCTTCCGCGCTCATGCTTCTGATCCCCGCCTGGACAAGGGGGCACAGTTCCGATATGCGACGGCCGACGGAGGCATGGCTGTATGGACTGCATTGGTAATAATTCCTCAGATCAGCATGGGCATCGAGCTGCAGTACGGATATGCCGGGATATTTCTCACGCATGGCCTGCACGACGCCGAATGATATGCTGTGTTCACCGCCCAGGATAACGGGAATTTTATCGTGGGCAAGGACATCGGCCGTCGCGTGGCGTATGACATGCACCATTTCACCAGGCCCGCGGGCATCAGACTCCACGGGAGACAGCGTATAGATGCCGGTGAGGTACGTCTCTTTACAGAGTTCCTCATCATAAAGCTCCATATTGCCGGAAGCTTCCAGAATTGCGTGGGGCCCTCTTCGTGATCCCGACTGGTACGTTGACGTCAGATCATACGGAATGGGAATAACGACGAATGCCGCCTCTTCAAACGTGGGATATGCCGGATCAATTCCTCCAAAATTCATTTATCCTCCTTTAACCTTTTCACCTATACTGAAGATTTCTCAGTCCCTTCGCTCCTTCGAAATGACAGTCATGCATGCATATGAATGATTCACTTATGGAGACGGGTTGTAAAAGGATAACGTAAAGCGGCCGTCTTCATAATAAAGGTACGAAGAGTGTACTCTCCATTCTCCCAGCGACACAAAGGTTTTTCTATGGCCGTCAAGCACATGTTCCTTCAGCAGGGGTGTATGACAGTGACCGAGGATGACGGCGTCGTAATTCTCTTGAAACTTTTTCAGGGAAAAAGCCTCCATTTTTTTTGCTAACACATCCGCCTTGTCAGTCGAGAATTCCTTGCTCACCGTGGAACTCAACCGCGCAATCTTCCAGAGTATCCATGGGGGAATGCCGCGTTGCAGCGTGTAAAATAGTCTGCTCCTCAGAAGCTTCCTGAGAAAAAGATACTTCTTATTGGTCCTGTCCACCGTATCCCCATGAGAGATAAGCACACGTGAGTCATCCAGCGCAAGATCAGCCCATTCTGTGTAGACCGACATATCATGGATTTTCGAAAAATAATCTCCCAGAAAGAAATCGTGGTTCCCTTCACAGAAATGAACACGTATTCCCCGTTTCTTAAGACTGACCAGCTTTTCAATAATCGCCACAAACTCCGGATAGATGTTGCTGTTCCGGCAGAACCAGAAATCAAAAAAATCGCCCAGGATGAAAAGATCATCAAGAGCGCCTTCAGGAAAATCCAAAAAGCTTAAAAGCCGACGATAGCTGTCACTATCCTTGCTCCTCAGATGGGCATCAGATAAAAATACTGCTTTCATTCTGTTACAATAACGTTCCTCAGATAACTATTTCAGGACGCATGTTATTAACATAAATAACAGGGTATCAAAAGCCAAATTTTAATCATGTAGTACATAATTATTGAGATATTGAAAACATGGAAAACGTTTGCACGTTGAAAATCCCTCCCAAACTCCCTTTGCAAAAGGGAGGAGACCCTTCTGATGTCACAAACAAATCCCTTGTGAGTCGCCACAAAAAAGTGTAGATGAAAAGTCATTGATATCCACAATAAAGAAATTTGAGGAGGTGCACAATGGAGTTTAAAGAAATTCTGTTTCAGTGTGATCAAGGTATTGCAACAATGACCCTAAACCGCCCTGATATTCGCAACGCCATTACCCACAGGGAGATCATCGATGAAATCAAGTTTGTGTGCAAAAAGGTGAACGAGGATATGGATACCAAGGTGCTCATTGTCACCGCTGTCGACCCAGCCTATTCCTCCGGCGGGAACGTGAAGGACATGAAAGACAGAAAAGGCATGTTTCAGGGAACCTCCGCCGAGCTTATGGAAAAATACCGGAACAATATTCAGGACGTTCTTCTTACGGTGCATGGCGTGGAAATTCCCACCATTGCCGCCATCAACGGCAACGCCGTCGGCGCGGGGTGCGGCCTATCCCTCATGTGTGACATACGGGTCGCCTCCCGGAAAGCGACATTCGGCGAGACGTTCCTCAATGTGGGGCTTATTCCCGGTGACGG
>DNUI01000126.1 GCA_003508565.1 Syntrophaceae bacterium | reverse complement strand
GCCATCAAAGCCCTTCCCATTACAATCATTTGCAGCTCTCCGCCGCTGCAGTATCCCGCAAGCATTTTTCTTCTTTTTAGAATGGCCGGGAAATAATGATACACCATTTCTAGGTCTTTTTTATACGGTTTTCCCCACCTGATAGCGGTTCCCACAATGAGGTTTTCTTCTACGGTCAAATATTTGAAAGGTTGACGACCCTCCAGGACCTGGATTATTCCTTTACGTGTAATGACTTCCGGAGCCTGATTTTGAATCGTCTCTCCCTCATACATTATTGTTCCGTCTGTTACCTTTCCGTTTTCTGATTTTAGCAGTCCCGATATTGCCCTTAGCGTGGTTGTTTTCCCTGCACCGTTGCTTCCCAAGAGCGAAACTATACTCTTCTTTTTTGCAGTGAGTGATACTCCCTTGAGTACCTGAATCACATCTGAATAGACGACGGATATATTATTGATCTCGAGAATAGTAATACTTGTCATATAAATACCTCTCACCCTTCTCCTCGTATGAAGAGGTGAGTGGGTGTGATCGGTCATTAGAGTCGATGGGAATGAGCTATGTAAAGACTTGTGATGTCCCCCTAAATTTTAATATGGGAATGGCCATAACCTGAAATGGGAGCGAATAATACGCCATACTTCTGCGAGTCCCCGCGGCTCAAAGAGGATGAACATTATTATCGCCATTCCAAAGAAAAATTCTCTCAATGGAGCTACATTCAAACCTGCATTCGCAAATACTCCCACGTTCATCAGTATATCCGTCAGAATACGAAGAATCTCATTTAAAAATGTTATAAAAATGGCTCCATAAATGGATCCTGTGATACTTCCAAGCCCTCCGATTATTACCATCGCAATATATTCAACGGAAAGTCCTAAATTAAATGGCTCTGAAGTAACGCTGATCATATAATATGCCCAAAGAGCACCGGCAACTCCGGCATAAAACGAGCTGATGCCAAATGACAGGAGCTTATATCCAAATATCGGGATACCCATACCCTCTGCAGCACGATCGTTATCGCGAATAGCGATAAAGGCTCGCCCGAATTTTGTCCGCATGACATTTGTAGCGATCCAAGTCATAGAGACAAGGCATGAAAAAATCACAAAAAAGAAGCTTTGATCATTGTCGAGTTTGAATCCAAAAATATTTGGTCTTGGGATTGTGATACCCATAGTGCCTTTTGTCAAACTTTCCCAGTGAATCAATACATATTCGATGATAATTTGTCCTGCAAGTGTCGCAATTGTGAGATACAGTCCTTTGAGACGCCCTGAGGGTATGCCAAAAATCATCCCTACGAGGGCTGAGATCAATCCAGCAAGCGGAATACTGAGAAGAAAAGGTACGCCAAGTGATGTGGCAAGTATCGCGGCAGCATAAGCTCCAACTCCGATAAAAGCCCCGTGGCCTAAAGATATCTGCCCTGTGAATCCTATGAGAATATTTAGCCCGATCGCGGCAATGGATATAATCCCTATTGTGTTGAGAACATACAGAAAATAGGGACTACTTACGAAAGGTAAAACAAAAAAAAGAAATAATATTCCTATGCACAGCCAGAATCTGCCGAAATCTGTTTCGAAGATAGTGAGTTCCTGAGAATATCTTTCATGATAATTACCACACGGGTGGAAACGAAATTTTTTCATCCTCACCTTACACCCTTTCAATTTCCTTCAGACCGAAGAGTCCATAAGGTTTTACCATAAGAATGAATACAAGAATGATATATGGTACAACATCACGGAGGGATGGTGAAAGATAACCACCAGTGAATGTTTCAAGAACTCCAATAATAAGACCTCCTATAATAGCACCGCCAATGCTGTCCAAACCACCAAGAATAACCACAGGGAATACCTTGAGACCGATGGCGCTGAGATCATGCACATTTATGCCATTTATTACACCCAGTACAATTCCGCTCATGCCGGCTACAAGTGCGGCAATGGCCCAGGATAACGCAAACACTCTCTGTACATGAACTCCAAGGGAAAGGGCAGCTTTTTGGTTATCTGCTACAGACCTCATAAAGATCCCCTGTGAGGAATACTTAAAGAAAATGCCAAAAAGTATAAGAAATATCATGCCAATAATGATAGCCGCCGAATAGACAGGCGGTATGTTGATTACATCCCACTGGATACTCAAAAATTTAGGGAGGAATTCAGGATAAGTCTGCAAATTACCTCCCCACACTAGAAGCATAATACCTTTGAACATGGAAGCCAGTCCTACTGTAAGCATGATCACATAGATAAGGTGCTCACCGATAAGAGGACGTAAAAAGAAGCGCTCAATGAAAAATCCAAGAATAAAACAACCTACAAGAGTTACAAGAAACGCGACTGCTATCGGCAATTGAGCCCACGTTATCATAGCAAGAAAGAAGAACGCTCCTAACGCAAGCAATTCTCCGTGGGCAAAATTAAGCACACTGGACGATTTGAAAATCATCACAAATCCCATAGCAGAAAGGCCGTATAAAAATCCTATACTTAAACCGTTTATTAAAAGTTGAAGGAAAAAACTCATATATTTACCTATGTTGAACTAATTATTCTTACCGTTGTTTCAATTTCACCGACCTGTCCATCTCGATACTGTATTTTTGTTTTGACTTTTACGTCACTCATACCTGTGTACATCGCTTCAATGAGTTTGATATAGAGGCCGTAAATAAATCTCCTGCGAACTTTACCCGTTCTTGTTAATTCTTCATCATCAGCATCTAAAAGCTTGTAAAGTAATATAAACTTTTTGATTTTCATAAGATCCGGCAAATTAATATTTACTTTTTTAACTTCATTGAGAATGAGTTCTTCAACCGCCGTCTGTTGTGAAAGGTCCAAATACGTTGTATATGGTATCATACGCTCTTCCGACCAGTTTCCTACATTACCCATGTCGATATTGATTAATGCAGTGATATAAGGACGTCCCTCACCGAACATCACTGCTTCTTTGATATAGGGACTGAATTTAAGACGTGTCTCTATAAAATCCGGTGAAAATGCGTCCCCGTCTTTCTTTTTAATAATATCGCCTTTACGACCAATAATAACGAGATGACCATCTTTGTCTAAATATCCAGCATCACCTGTTTTAAGCCATCCTCCGTGAAAAGCCGCTTCTGTCGCCTCAAAATCATTATAGTATCCGACAAAGTTTGCTGCACTGTGCACGAGAACTTCCTGATCATCTGCAATTCTGACTAAAGTCCCGGGCAGGGGCTTCCCCACTGATTCCAACTTGACTTCCCTGTCGGGCTGAACCTGGAATATACCACCGGCTTCCGTAAGACCATAGCACTGTTTAAGATTTAATCCAATGGCACGAAAAAAATGAATAACATCGGGACTAATGGGATGTCCACCTGTGAAGGCGCTTTGAAAACCGGCACATCCGACACGATCAAGCAAGGGTTGATAAATGATACGTGAAGCAATACGATGAATTAACTGTAGATAAGCCGGAATAGATTCTTTTCTAGATTGTAGTTCTACCACCTTCTTCCCGATTTTGATGGCAAAGTCAAAGAGGCTACGCTTGATAAAACCAGCATCGTCCATTTTCACCATAATACTTGAAGCAAGATCTTCCCAAAATCTAGATGATGTTATGATAAATGAGGGCCCGATTTCGCGAAAGTCTTCTGTGACTGTTTCCGGCATTTCGGGAAAATTCATGATCATCCTGCCTACAAGCGCGACCCCAACGCCCCACATTTGATCTACAATCCATGCAGGAGGCGATACTGAAACCCAGTTTCCTCTGTATGCCATGGGTAAGATTTCTACCCACTTTCTTGCCATTTCTGTAATGTTACGGTGAGACAGCATAGCGAGTTTGGAGATGCCTGTCGTACCGGAAGTTTGAATCATTATAGCTACATTATCACGTCTACCCTTCTGCAACTCTGAAATAAAAACATCTGGTTTTTCAAGATCAAGCTTTTCCCCGAGTTCCAAAAGATCGGAAAAACTCAGAAGCCAAGGATTATCTCTATATGTCCTCATCCCCGTAGGATCAATGTAAATGACGAGACGAATGTGCGATAATTTCTCACGGATTTCAAGAAGTTTATCAACTTGTTCCTGATCCTGAGCAATTACATAGGAGGCTTTAATGCGACTGAGGGAATGATACAGTTCTTGCGCAACGGAAGAGGTAAACAAATTGAGTGATATACCGCCAATCGATTGACATCCTATTTCACTAAAGAGCCATTCCGATACATTATTTGTGATAATGCCAATATTTTCTCCCCTTCTCAGTCCTACGGCATGGAGACCAAGTCCTACTTGTTTCACGTAACGGTAGTAATCCCGCCAGCTATATCTCTGCCATATGCCGTATGCCTTTTCTCGAATCGCAATCTCCTCATTTCCATACCTCTCCGCCTGCTTCATTAAAATTTGAGGCAATGTGTATTGTGTTAAAGACGATATCATCTCTTCATTTGACATGGAATGAAGCACCACTTGAATTCTTGTTTTTATACTCTTCCTGTATCACCAAGATACGCTTTAATAACCTCTATATTGTCCCTTACTTCATCGGGAGCGCCTTCTGCAAGTTTCTCTCCAAAATTGAGGACTACAATTCGCTTCGAAATGCTCATCACTATAGACATGTCATGTTCTACAAGAATCATTGTCTGACCCCAGGCCTGATTCATTTCAGTCAAAAAACGAACCATATCTTCTTTTTCTTCCAGATTCATGCCTGCAAAAGGTTCGTCTAAGATCAAGAGTGCAGGCTCCAGAGCAAGAGCACGGCCAAGTTCCACTCTCTTCATCAGACCATACGGCAATGATCCCACCTTTTTTTTCCTGATTGCCTGAATTTCGAGAAAATCAATGAGTTCTTCTAGAACACGTCGGTGACGTATTTCCTCTTCCCGTACCGAAGATAAAAAAAGGCTGGCTGGCGAAATTCTGTATTTACAGTGATTATGCCTGGCAAGAAGTAAATTTGATAATACTGTCATACCCGGGAAAAGTTCAATATTCTGAAAAGTTCTTCCAATGCCTATCCGTACAAGATGATGTGGTGGTAAATTTGTTATATCCTTTCCGTTAAAAAAAATGCGACCTTTTTGAGATTTATAGAAGCCGGTAATGCAATTCAATAAACTTGTCTTACCCGCTCCGTTAGGTCCAATAATAGCCACCAGTTCCCCATTATGCACAGAAATAGTAACATCATTCAGAGCCTTTACACCACCAAAGTTCAAGGAAAGGTTCCTGACTTCAAGATCGGCCACCTTCTTCTCATCCGGATTATTGGATTTAAATATACTCGGCTTTCCCCGATATGCCTTCATAAAGCTGATATTAATTCTTTAATGTGATTTTTTCTTTCAGTGGATTATAAAAATTTGTCAGTGGGGTAAATGACCCGTCTTCTCCTACTTTTACAATTCTCGCCTTAAATGATCCTTCATGATCGTTTGTGGTATATGTAATATTAGGAACAAGACCACCGAAGTCTTCATTATTGAAAGATTCCAGAGCTTTGTTAATTGTCTCGTTGTTTATTTCCTTATATTTCTCATTGGCCCGGGTAAAAGCTCTTTCCATAATCATGCCGACGACTACGCCTTCCCAGTAGGAGGCATCAAACTTTTCCACTGTTTTGTACCGCTGCCACAATTCTTCCATAATTTTTATACCAGCACTCTTATCCACTGGCAAACCACCCGGAAACTGGATGCGTAGTCGATCTCTTATCAAGCCTTTACCAAGTTTAAAAAAATCCGGATCTGTTGATGTCCAAGTTCCTAGAAAAATGGGGTTATAATTTATGCGGTCCGCACTTTTAAACGCGGTTATAATAGCCGCAGGAAGCATTTGCATTACCACATATTCCGCACCACTCTTCTGTAAACGTAATAATTCCGTAGTCAAATCAACAGTTTTCGGTGGAAACTCTTCAGTTGCAACGATATTGACATTAATTTTTTTTGCATATTCCTTGCAAGGCTTATGAATAGACCTGCCATATGCGTTGTTATACGTCAGGAGGCCTACCTTGGGTGCGTCCTTCCTTTTGTGGATGGTTCGTATATATTCAAGTATTGCATAACTATCCATCCGGTAGCTTCCAAAAGGCAAATACATATAACCTATGGGCGGTTCGAGGATTTCCCAGCTTGTTGAGTAATTAATGGTTGGTATCTTGTATTGCTGTACTATTGGTTTCGCTGCCAACCCTTCACCGGCACCCCAGGTCGCAATCATATCAACTTTGTCCTTAATAGCAAATTTTCTTACCGCTGCTTCAGCTTCCGGTACTTTGTATCCTGTATCAACGAGAATCATTTCAATCTTCTTTCCTCCAACGCCTCCTTTGACTTCGTTTACGTACCGAAAATAATCCTGTTGACCCTTGGCATGAAACTGCCCCCAGGTAGATGCCGGGCCGGTCAAGTTTATTGCTGCCCCGACCTTTATTGTTTTAGGTTTTACATCCGAAGTACTGCACGAATAAAGTACCATCACAAGAGCCGCTAAAATAATCCTTTGACATATTTTGTACATTTCACCCTCCTATGGAAAATAAAAAAGGCCTTGGAAAATCCACGGCCTTCAAAAAAAAGCCGTTAGCAGTTACAGGGTCCGCCTTCGGCTCTATTTACTGTTTCAGGTCATGAGCGCAGCAGGCAGACCATACTAAAAACGCCAAAAAAAGCGAAGAATCTCTCTACCTGTTTGCTGCAATTCATGCACATATTATCTCACAATCATCACTCATTTTACATGAAGCGACATATAAAACCAAACCTCAGCAATGTCAAGAAAAAATTCTTCTTAATCTATACTTATGCCAAGTTTTTCAATCCTGTACCGCAACGAATCAAAGCTTACCTGCAGAATTTCAGCGGCCTTTGTTTTAGATCCTTTCGCTTTTCTTAACGCTTTTTCTATTAAATGCTTTTCATACTTTGCTAATTCTTCATTCAAGTCAAAACCAGCCATCGGTATATCAACATCATTAAATCTGTTCATCGCCTGCACACTTCCCGCAAGAAAAAGATTTTCCGGCAAAACGATATTAGATGTCTCAAGAGCTACACTGCGTTCAATAATATTTTCAAGTTCTCTTACATTTCCTGGAAATGGGTATTCCATTAAAAGTTCAAGGGCATAAGAAGATATTTTTTTAATTTCCTTACCAAATGCATGTGAATACTTTTCAATAAAATAGTTGGTTAAGACAGGAATATCTTCTTTCCGTTCTCTTAAAGGAGGAATATGAATTGGGATTACATTAAGACGAAAATGCAAGTCCTCACGGAATGAACCATCGTTGACCTTTTCTTCAAGATTCTTGTTTGTAGCCGAGATGATTCTGATATCGACCTTTTTATCTTCTGCCCCACCTACCCTTCTAAATGTTTTTTCCTGGACAACTCTTAGAAGTTTTACTTGAAGAAGTGACGGCAAGTCGCCTATTTCATCTAAAAATATTGTTCCTCCTCTCGCAACTTCAAAAAGTCCTGGTTTATCAACGTATGCTCCGGTAAATGCACCCTTCACATGACCGAATAATTCACTCTCAAGCAGACTTTCCGGAACGCCTCCACAGTTTATCACAACAAACGGCATATTATTTCTTGGGCTATTTTCATGAATAGCTTTCGCAACAAGCTCTTTTCCCGTACCACTTTCGCCGAGAATAAGAACGTTTGTCGGCGTTTCCGCCACTTTTTTAATTATCGAATATACCTTCAACATTCCCTTACTCTTTCCAATCATATTTCCAAATGATACGGCATCTTCCACTTTTTTCATAAATAATGCATCGTCTCTCTTCACACCTTTTTTTTCAAGAGCACTGCTTATAATGGTTTTGATATCTTCTATATCGAAGCCTTTTTCGACATAATCATAGGCCCCTTCTTTCATGGCAGATACGGCAGTTTCAGGAGATGCATATGCCGTCATCAGAATCACCATCGTTTCCTGACAGATGTCTTTTAATTCTTTTAAAAATTCGATGCCGTCAATTTTAGGCATCTTCAGATCGGTGAGTATGAGATCATATTTTTCCTTTTTACAGCGGCTCAGAGCTTTATTTGCATCAGCTGCGCATGTTACCTCATATCCTTCTCTGCTTAACATGATTTCAAGCATATCCCTGATACCCTGATCATCGTCAACTACAAGAATTTTTACCATTCGTTGCACCTTTAATAATCATTAAATTCAATATATCAATACTGTTATTTATAAAAGGGAAAAACAACTACGCACGTTGTTCCTGACCCACCAGAATTTTCAAACCGGATAGTTCCGCCATATCCTTCTACAATTCGGTTTACAATGGCAAGACCGAGGCCTGTTCCAGACTCTTTGGTTGTGAAAAATGGTTCAAATATCATATCCATATTTTTTTCATCTATTCCATAGCCAGTATCACCTATCTTGAGTTCAAGATATTCACCCGTAGCATCACCGGATAAAATATTTTTCGTTTCAATAGTGAGAACTCCTCCATCATTCATCGCTTGAACAGCATTCAATATAAGGTTCCATAAGACTTCCTTCATTTCTGTCCTATTTGCCTGTATGCTTTCATAATCGGAAAGTGAAAGCGAAATCTCAATATTATCATTCCAATCCGGTACTAATTTTATGGATTCAACAATATCTTCTATAATTTCCTTTATTACGACTGCTTCCTTCTTTCCCGGTGACGGTCTTGCGAGTAAAAGAAAATCCTTTATAATATTATCAAGTTGTTCCTTTCCTCTGAGTACAATTTGCATTAACCGTTCGTCCACTGGATTTAAGTTGAGATCCTTCTTTAAGATTTGAATTGATCCACCAAGCGATGCCAGAGGATTTCTCATCTCGTGGGCAAGGCCAGCAGCCATTTCACCAATGATTGCCAATCTGCGACTTTTTTCGAGGGATTTTTCCATTTTTATTATTGATGTCAAATTCTGAAATATTACTATATCCCCGATTCTTTTCCCTTTATGATCTCTAAGGTTTGATACAGAACAGCCCAAAATAAGTTTCCTGTCATCATTGCCTGTAAATTCCATGTTATATCTATTTCTGGTAGAACTTTTATGATCCTCTTTTGTAATCTTTTCTTGTATCTCCCTAAATGGAGGAAATAATTCTAAAATATTTCTATTATCTACTTCGGCGAAGCTGAATCCTGTGATTTCCTCCGCAGCTCTGTTAAAAGATTTGATCATCCCTTGAAGGTTGATAGTCATAATACCCGTGTCAACAGATTCAATGATACTCCTGTGTAATA
Source organism: Syntrophaceae bacterium (assembly GCA_003508565.1). Taxonomy (GTDB): domain Bacteria; phylum Desulfobacterota; class Syntrophia; order Syntrophales; family UBA2185; genus UBA2185. The sequence goes on along the minus strand of DNUI01000126.1, from coordinate 7,049 downwards.
ACCCAAGCTGATCAAAGGCGGTTTCCTTCTCAGCCAGCAGTATCCTAGTCTTTTTTTCCTGCTCTACAACAAAGCTGGCAAGAAAAACAATTATATAAAAAGACAGAACGTGAATAGCGATTTGTGAAAATACATATGCCCCTCCTAAATCGTGTTTATAGAAAGTTGTCGAATATATTGGATGAATAATGCGGTAATATTCCAAATCCATCAAAAGACCATAGAGAATGCTCGAAAAAGTGGCGATTATTAATCCACCTCTCTTTTCAAGAAACAAAACCGCATATATGATAACCAAAGGATACAAGACTGAATAAATACTGCTCACTCCACCTGTCGCATATACAAGTCCCGTTATTAACATCACATCGAAAAAAGACTGAATGTAAATATTTACTTTAGGGTTTTTTATGAATCTAAACTTATGAATACACAGGTAAAGTATCGAGAGGGCATAGGTAACCGTGAATATGATATATAGTTGCGTGAGTGATATCTCCGGAAAAAAATCCGTTTTTTGAAGTTTGATGAATGTTGTATAGCTAAAAAGAATGGTGACAAGGACAACCCTCCATAGCATCAGCCATCGAATTCGTTTATCAATGATCCTTTCTTGTAACAATGTATCATTCATGTCGCAACAAAACTGCACCTGGAAGTCAAATGTCAATAAGCGCCGCACGATGTGCGCTGTTTCGATAATTTTCAGTATCTTATAACAAACAAATAATTTAATCTAACACATTTAATATTTTTGATTAGCGTTTAAACATCTCTCGACATATACGTTATATATGTTTAGAATTGAATCAAAGTCATAGCAGATTAAAATTTCAGATTATAATTCCAGATTATAATTCTATGGTACGTCCATTAATTCCATTCCTCTTTGCCTTCATACTGGGAATAACGATTGGTAATTTTCATCGAGTTCCTGATCAGCCATTAATTGTATTCCTCATCATTATCTTAATTCTTTTTCTTATAACATCAATAAAGAAATCAGACAAACTGATTACCATTCTTACAATTATATCGTTTGTTATCCTCGGTATTTTAAACATTAACCTGTGTCTTTATCGTGACCAAGGATCAACGCATATTGTTCATTATATCACCAAAGAAAAGGTAACGGTGGAGGGGATAGTATCTGAAAACCCCCAAAAATCTTCCGAACGAACAGAATTAATTGTTTCAGTGCGCAGGCTTGTTAAAGACAATCATGGTATCCCTGTCGAAGGATGCATCTTACTTTCTGTAGCCAGCGACCGAGATATTAAATATGGGGATTTTATACGATTTACAACCACGCTGAGAACACCGCATAGATTCCACAATCCTGGCGGATTTGACTATGAAAAATACCTGAAATATAGGGGATTGATTGTACGAGGTTTTGTGAGGGATTCCTCCGGCATTGTTATCCTAAGAGAAAATCAGGGGAATATTTTCAAAACAAAAGTTGAGCGGTTTAGAAAAAAAATTGAAAAATTTATTGAAGATAATTCTCTCACACCTGAGAGAGAAATTATACAAGCCATGATACTGGGAAACCAGGGCGGAATTTCAAAAGATATAATGGAAAAGTTTAATAGGACAGGAACCACACACATTATTGCCATATCCGGATTTAACATTGGCATTATTGCGTTCCTTTCATTTTTTACCATCAGATTACTCATGAAAACATCAACATATATTCTTTTAAGGTTCAATATCGTGACAATATCTACAATTTTTGGAATAATCCCAGTAGTTATTTACACCTTTATTGCCGGTATGGGAATCTCCGTGGTGCGCGCGTCCATCATGGCGTTAACCTTTATGATCGCAATAATTCTTGGCAAGAGCAGGGACCTTTATAACAGTTTAGCATTTGCAGCATTGATCATTCTTGTTATCTCTCCATATTCTCTCTTTGATGTTTCATTTCAACTATCATTTATGGCTGTATGGGCTATTCTCTTTATCACACCGAGATTTACTGCCATGGTTCCTCAAGGTAGTCCCGATAAACTGTCGACACATACAATGTGGGTAAAAAAGATTTTTATCAATATCTATATTTTCATAATCGTATCATTTGCAGCAACTCTTGGAACTCTTCCCTTAATTATTTTTTATTTCAATAGGGTATCGACAATAGTCCTCCTATCAAATGTAATCGTTGTCCCTATAATGGGCATCATTGCCATTCCTGTCTGTATGTCCATCATTATTGCTCTTCCATTATCAAATGCTCTTGCCTTAGTATTTTTAAACATTGCATCCTATCTCGTAAGGATTTCCATCACCATCGTCGACTTTTTTGCGTCTCTTCCAGGTTCTTCTTTTTTTGTCAGTACACCTACATTACTGGAAATAGGAGTTTACTATCTTTTTCTCATAGTTGCCGTGAAGCTCCTTGATTTTCGGCAATATAAAAAGGCCAGTCATACTGAAAGAAAAAATGCCATCAGCCAGAGATGGTATAGATTATCATTCGCTGTTCTCGCAGTATTTTTTATAGTTGATACAATTTATTTATATGCTCGTGATATTCGCAATGATAAAGTGAAAGTTACTTTCATCGACGTAGGTCAAGGGAGTTCCACCCTAATTGAATTACCGGGAAATAAAAAAATTTTAATTGACGGCGGCGGGACTTATGAAAACGTATTCGACATCGGGAAATATGTAATCGCCCCTTTTCTCTGGCACGAAAGGATAAAAGAAATCGACATCGTAATTCTTAGCCATCCTCACCCAGATCACCTCAACGGGTTGATCACAATTCTATCGTATTTTAATGTGAAAGAAGTCTGGACTAACGGCGAAAAGGGAACCTTTGAAACTTATGAAGATTTTATGAAAATTGTCAGAGAAAACAACATAACTCACAGGCTAATGTCGGAAAAATCCGGCGTTACCATAATTAATGGAACTTCACTTAGTGTTTTTAATCCTGTTAACCCCGTTGATTTGAAGAATAACCTTCCGCGGAAGTATGATAGGACGAATAATGATTCTCTTGTCATAAGATTAACATTCAGGAAAGTAAGTTTCCTCTTTCCGGGAGATATATCGGAACCATCAGAAACTCGCCTTATCAAATCCGGCCACGACATCAAAAGCCAGGTAATGCTTGTTCCTCACCACGGAGGTTTCACTTCCAGCACAATGCCATTTCTTGACAAAGTGCGACCGGAACTTGCCATAATCAGCTGTGGACCTGACAATAAGTTTAATGATCCCCACCCTGACGTTTTGGAAAGATTCTCAAAATTCGGCACGAGAATTCTGAGAACAGATATGAATGGCGCAATCAATATAACGACAGATGGTACAACTATAACGTACAGTACATTCAAGTAGGTCTTATAAAGAAAACCTCTTGGTATTGATTTTGCTCATTTCATGATAACGCAGAGACTGAAATTTTTATTGCACTGCCAGATTTTGTGTGTTATCAATTATATCTTTATAAAATAATTATAAATATAGTAAAATTATTCATTTAACAATGATTAGGACAGCAATTAATTTCTATGGACAGTATCACCGCAGTTAAAGGATTCAAAGACATCCTTCCATGGGAAACGGGGAAATGGCACTACATTGAGGGTGTCGCACGGGAAACATTCACGGCGTTCGGTTTCCGGGAAATACGAGTCCCCATTCTCGAGAAGACAGATCTTTTCCGTAGAAGTATTGGTGAAGCGACAGATATCGTCGAAAAGGAGATGTATACATTTTCAGACCGGGGAGACGAATATCTGACTCTCCGTCCCGAGGCAACTGCTTCCATTGTCCGTTCATATCTGGAACATGCCATGTATGCCTCTGATCCCGTCGCAAAGCTTTTTACCATCGGTCCCATGTTTAGACGGGAACGACCCCAAAAAGGTCGCTACAGACAATTTCATCAGATCAATGTAGAGCTCATTGGTCTTGATGATCCCCGTGCCGATGCGGAAATAATTATCATGCTCACCCAATTTCTGGAGCGTGTACAGCTTTCTCAATTGAAGCTGCAGATTAATTCCCTCGGATGCGTCGCATGTCGCCCTCCTTTTAAAAAGGCATTAACAGACTATCTGAAGGGAAAAGAAACCTGCCTTTGCGAAGATTGCCGTCGTCGCATCGTTACAAATCCTCTGAGGGTTTTTGATTGCAAAGTGACAGGCTGCAACGAAATAATCGACCGCGCACCAAGGCTGCTCACCTTCCTCTGTCATGCATGTGAAGATCATTTTATAAAAGTGAGAGAAGCCCTAGATGCATTTGTTATACCCTATGAAATAAATACGAAGATGGTACGAGGCTTAGATTATTATGAGAAAACAACCTTTGAAGTCGTAACGGAATATCTGGGAGCGCAAAATGCCGTCGTTGGTGGAGGCCGCTATGACGGGCTCGTGAGAACCCTTGGAGGCCCGAATATCCCCGGAATCGGATTTGCCATAGGATGTGAACGGCTGATTTCTCTTTCATCTTTAAAGGATAATGATTTTCTTATACATCCAGATCTATTCATTGCGGCACTGGGAAATGAAGCACAAAAATTAGCCTTCAGGATATGCAACCGTCTCCGTATTCAGGGTGTAAAGACGGAAATCGATTATGCAGGTAAAAGTCTTAAGAGTCAGATGAAAAGAGCGGACAAGCTTCATTGCCGCTTCACGCTTATTCTTGGTGAGCAAGAAATTATGGCAAATAAAGCTGAATTGAGAAATATGCACGACGCAACGCAGGAAAGTGTTGACCTTGATACCCTGTATGAAACCATTTTGAATATGGTGAAAGGAAGATAAGACGGTGGCCGATTTTTTGACAACAGAGAAAAGGTCTCATTATTGCGGCAATCTTAACGCCTCCCATGTTGGTCTCGAAGTAATTCTCATGGGATGGGTACACAGAAGGAGAGATCATGGGGGTGTGATTTTTGTTGATCTCAGGGATCGTGAGGGAATTGTACAGGTCATATTTAACCCTGATATCAATCCAGATAGTCACGTAGAAGCGCATAAAATCAGAAGCGAATTTGTTTTGGCCATACGAGGCAGGGTACGAAGAAGGCCTGAGGGAATGGAAAATCCTGATTTGCCCAGCGGCGAGATTGAAGTTATGGTTGAAGAGCTCGAAATCTTTAACGAGTCAAAAACTCCACCATTTATGCTGAATGAGGATATGGACATATCTGAAAATGTTCGTTTGAAGTATCGATACCTCGATCTAAGGCGGCCTGAAATCCAGAAAAACCTTATGCTGCGAAACAGAATCGCCGCCGAAGCACGTCGCTATTTTCAAAAAAATGGTTTTATTGAAGTAGAGACACCCTTCCTAACAAAGAGTACACCCGAAGGTGCACGTGATTATCTTGTTCCGAGCCGTGTTAATCAGGGGATGTTTTATGCCCTTCCCCAGTCGCCCCAGCTTTTTAAGCAGTTACTTATGGTTTCCGGTTTCGATCGATACTATCAAATCGTCAGATGTTTTCGTGATGAGGACCTGAGGGCGGACCGGCAGCCTGAATTTACTCAGATCGATGTAGAAATGTCGTTTATTACGGAGGACGATATTTTCGGAATAACGGACAGGCTTATCGCCGATCTGTTCAAAACCTGTCTGAATAGAGAATTGACGATCCCTTTTCCCAAGATTTCATACGAGCATGCCATGGAGAGATACGGCAGAGACAACCCCGACATGCGTTTTGGTATGGAATTGATTGATATCACGGGTATCGTCAGGAATTCCAGTCTCAAACTATTCCAGGAAGCGGCGACCACCGGCGGGGTTGTGAAGGCTGTTAAGATTGAAGAAGGAACACGTCTTTCCCGAAAAGATCTTGATGGATTTACCGACTTCGTCAGCGCTTATGGCGCCAAAGGTATTGCCTGGGCGCGAGTGAATCCCGAGGGATGGACATCACCGATTTTTAAGTTTCTCACGCCCCCTGAAGTGAAAAATATTAATGAGAAAATGGAGGCCAAGAATGGGGATGTAATCGTGTTTCTCGCCGATACCCCCTCTATTGCAAATGATGCACTGGGAAATCTCAGAATTCATCTCGCAAAAAAACTAAATCTGATAGATTCAGAGCAATTTACTTTTACATGGGTAACCGAATTTCCATTGTTCGAATACAGCGACGCTGAAAAAAGACTGGTTTCAAAACACCATCCTTTTACATCTCCTGTAATGGAAGATCTTGCCCTTCTTTCTACTGATCCTGGTAAAGTAAGAGCCAGGGCCTATGATATTATCTTAAACGGCACTGAGATTGGCGGAGGAAGCATTCGCATACACAGGCGGAATATACAAAACATGATTTTTAGTGCTCTAGGGCTTCAGGAACAGGAAACCAGAACAAAGTTTGGATTCCTTCTTGATGCTTTAGAGTACGGGACTCCCCCGCACGGTGGCATTGCCATCGGCTTTGACAGGCTTGTAATGATAATGGCCGGCGCTGATTCAATTAGAGATGTGATTGCTTTTCCCAAAACGCAGAGAGCGACATGTCTCCTGACGGATGCACCCTCTGAAGTCAGCATAGAGCAGCTGATGGAACTTTCCCTAAAAATAGTATAATATCTCTTTGTAGATTACTACTATTGACTGAAGAAACATGTATTTATTAATTTGGCACTATCTTGAGAAAAGGTGTTGACGGTTTCATCAGGGCTACAGGTGCTTTTTAAAGTATGCAAGGGACCAATGTACATGGTATATAGTAAATTGTGTGGGGAAAACGTGAACTGTACTTCTTTTGCTTTGGGATGCGCGAAACAGCGGGCACAGAGAGCAGTATTGCAACAGAAACAAGAATGTACACAACGCCCCGAAGAATCAAAAGCAATCCTTGCGATGCAAACCCGAGCTGTGGAAGGACAGGGAGCACAGCAGATAATAATTGAAAGACAGGTAGGCGTACCTACTAACCCCCATTTACCACGTCAGAAGGCAAATTTATCGATAGACTGAAACCCGCGGCATATTACTACAGTGGGCACCGCTGGTTTCAGGTGTCTTCTTTTTTTACAATAAAATGGAGTAATCATTATGGC
>DNUI01000013.1 GCA_003508565.1 Syntrophaceae bacterium | reverse complement strand
GCGCAGGAAACGTTGGCGCTACTGCGGCCATGTATCTTGCCGAATTGGACATAGCGGATATAGTGCTCGTTGATATGCTGGAAGATATGACCAAAGGCAAAGCGTTGGACATGGCGGAAGCTGCGCCTGTCTTCAGATTTAACTGCAAATTTACTAATGATTATAATGATATAAAAGGTTCGGACATTATTGTAATTACTGCCGGTATTCCCAGAAAACCGGGTATGAGCCGGGATGATCTCCTCTTTACCAATCAGGATATTATCGGTTCTTTGGTTAAAAAGGTTGCTCCTATAGCGCCTGATGCCATCTTGATTATAGTGACTAATCCGCTGGATGCCATGTGCCATGTAGCTCATGAGGCCAGCGGGTTTCCCAAGAACAGGATCATAGGTATGGCCGGAGTGCTGGATTCCTCCAGGTTTGCAGCGTTCATTGCCATGGAAATAGGTGTTTCAATTGAAAATATTCAGGCTTTTGTACTTGGTGGTCATGGAGATACCATGGTACCGCTTCCCCGCTATACCAGCGTGGCCGGCATTCCCGTGAAGAGATTTATCAACAATGAAAGACTCAATGCAATAATAGAAAGAACTCGTAACGGCGGCGCGGAAATTACAAATCTGCTCAAAACCGGCAGCGCGTATTACGCTCCTGCCAGCGCGATCAGGGAGATGGCCGAAGCCATACTTAAAGATAAAAAGAAAATTATGCCCTGTTCCGCTTATCTTGAAGGAGAGTATGGCATCAGGAACATGTTTGTTGGTGTTCCGGTAAAGCTTGGTTCTAATGGAGTAGAAGAAATCATTGAGGTAGAACTTACCGAAAGTGAAAAAGAAGAATTAAAGAAATCTGTTGATAGTGTGAAAGGTCTTGTGGCCGCCATGAAAGGTCGTTCATAAATTCGTTCATTTGAATGTAATTTACACAGACCAAGGCGAGTTTGCTGAAAAAATTTTGTCATACTGATTAAAAAGCTATTTACGCACGCGGTAGTTGAAAGGGGGAATATATAGTGAAGAGTATTAATCACGGTAATTTGACGGCTGGTCTTCTTGACGGTCCCGTAGTGAAGGTTGATAATCCGGTCAAAATTCAGGATCTAACATTTAGAGATGGGCATCAGTCCCTTTACGCTACTCGTGGCAGGACGGAAGATTTCATTCCCATTGCCGAGCAAATAGACAGTATAGGGTTTTACTCCTTGGAAGTGTGGGGAGGAGCAACATTCGACACCATGCATCGTTTTCTCGGTGAAGACCCTTGGGAGCGTATCAGGACTTTAAAGAAACATATCAAGAAAACTCCTTTTTCCATGCTGCTCAGAGGTCAGAACCTGGTGGGTTATCGCAACTATCCTGACGATGTAGCGGAAGCTTTTGTAGACAGAGCCTGCGAAAATGGCATGGACATCTTCAGGGTATTTGATGCGCTCAATGATTTCCGTAATTTCGAAACTGTTGTGCGAGTAATAAAAAACAAAGGCAAACACTTTCAGGGTTCCATTTGCTACTCGCTGACAGAGTCGCGGATGGGTGGTGCTGTCTACAATCTGGATTATTACGTCAACAAGGCAAAAGAGCTGGAGAAAATGGGAGCCGATACCATCTGTATCAAGGATATGGCCGGCCTTATCGCTCCTTATGATGCGTATGTATTGATTAAGTCTTTAAAAGAAGCAGTTAAAGTTCCTATTCATCTGCACAGTCACTTCACTTCTGGTATGGCGGATATGTCGTTACTTAAGGCCATTGAAGCGGGAGTGGATATTGTGGATACTTGTCTTTCCACCTGGGCGTACCGGACGTCACACCCGGCAGTTGAGCCTCTCGTGGCTACCTTGCAATATACGAACCGCGATAGTGGACTGGACATAAAAAAACTTGCCGAGTTAAGTGAATATCTGGAAAAAATATCGCCGAAATATAATCATCTTCTGGATGAGCGCACATCCATCATCGACATTAATGTACTGCTCCATCAAACTCCGGGAGGTATGCTCTCTAATCTGGTGAACCAGCTCAAAGAGATGGATCATCTTGACAAACTCGATGAAGTATTCAGGCAGCTTCCCATTGTTCGTAAAGAACTGGGCCAGGTGCCGCTGGTTACTCCGACGAGTCAGATAGTCGGAATTCAAACGGTAAATAATGTGCTTTTCGATACTCCCGATGATCGTTACAAGATGCTGACCGCTCAGGTCAAGGATCTCTGCTATGGCCTTTATGGCAAGACGGCAATTCCCATTGATCCCGAAGTACAGAAGAAAGCTTTAAAAGATTATCCGAAGGGTAACAAGCCTATTACGACACGACCTGCTGATGTACTTGAGCCAGAAATGGAGAAGGCCAAAAAAGATACCGAAGGGCTGGCCAAAGACATTGACGATGTTCTGATCTATGCACTCTATCCGATGACCGGTAAACGTTTCCTCAAGTGGAAATACGGACAGGAAGAGATTCCTGATGAGGTAAAACCAATAACACTGGAAAAAGTGAAAGCTCAGGATGAATTAGTGAAGAAAGCCAAAGAAGGCCTTCTGACGGAAAAGGCCGGTGATAAAGGGAAACTGGGGCCCGAAGCCCGCACGTTCCGTCTCCTGGTCAATGGTAAGACTTTTGATGTAGACGTGGAACAGATTGCAGGACAACCACTAATGGTTCAGGGCGCTTCTTCAATCGGACAAAGGAATACACTCCAGCTTGGTAAACAGGGTGGATCCGTCAGAACTGCCCTGAAAACAATTCATTCAAAACGCGATATGTCAAAAGAGGTAAAATCTACTGTTTCAGAACCAAATGAAGGTGAATCGAAAGAGACACCGGTGGTCACTCCAATGACAGGAACAGTCATTCGCTATGAGGTGAAAGAAGGGGATTCGGTTAATGAAGGGGATTTGGTCGTGGTTCTGGAAGCTATGAAGATGGACAATTTTATTTCCAGCCCTGCAACCGGTACAGTTAAAAAGATACTTGTAAAAGAGGGTACGGCAGTTAAAAAGGGCGAGACGCTTGTGTTGATTGTATGACAATATCTGAAAGATTGGAAAGGGGTATAAGTTAATGGACGAAAAATATAAGCAAAGGATAGACACTCTAAGACAAGTCAAACAAATCTCGCTTTTAGGCGGCGGTCAGGATAAACTCGACAAAATGCGTGAGAGAGGAAAACTTACTGCCCGGGAGCGTATAGAGTACCTGCTGGACGAAGGAAGCTTTGTGGAACATAATCTCATCATCGGTTACAAAGAAGGAATGCCTTATGATGGCCTTATTGCAGGGTACGGCAAAATACATGGCCGGCCGGTATGTGTCTATTCCCAGGATCCGACGGTATCCGGAGGCTCCATCGGTCCGATGCACGGATTCAAGATGTACCGGGCTATTGAGTGGGCTTTGGATATGGGTGTGCCCTTAATCGGACTCCATGAATCTCCCGGTGCGCGCATACCTGATGCAACGTCCAAGAGTGTTTTCGGGGAGGCTCTTGAAAGAAATGGTGGTTCGGTTTTTTACGTCAACACCCAGGGATCCGGAGTCATTCCTCAGATTTCAGCGAT
>DNUI01000060.1:15073-23775 GCA_003508565.1 Syntrophaceae bacterium | reverse complement strand
TTTACCACCGCATCAGAGAACGGATGCTTCCACACTACAGACACTCATCGGCATGGTGCTTCTCAAAAAATGCCGTCATGATTGATGAGTATATCGTGGACTATGATGAATATGCGGGCCTTGGCAGCGGATCTATTGGTTATTTACACGGAACATGCTATGCGAATACCTTTAATATCAGTGAGTATATTACACGGCTCAACAGAGGTGAAATACCCATTGCAGCTTTCCGACATTTTCTCCCTAAAGATCAATTGCGCTATGATTTTCTCATGAAACTATTCGGTATGAAAATGGATATTCCGGCCTTACAAAAGAAATCCAGGGGATCTTTTTATCGTTTTCTCTGGTTTTATATTCTTGCTTTTATGATCGCAGGTGCATTAAAGTATCGGTCGCCGCATCTGCACCTGACAAAACGAGGATGCTACCTTTGGGTAATCATGATGAGGGAATTTTTTATTGCAGTGAATAATTTCCGTGATTTTTGCAGGCCCAGGTAAAAGGAACATGAAAAAACACACAATTGAAGACCATAAAAACGCGTTGTTGAGAAACCTTCCTAAAATTGACGAAGTAATGCTTTTGCTTACAAAAAGGGATGTCTTTGTACAAACCCCTAGAAACATTGTCAGGTCCGTCTGCCGCTCCGTTGTAGAAGAACTCAGGCAGGAGATACTGAACACAAAGGCAGACTCAAAGGAAATCAGACTGCCTGCGGCCAGACAGGTAGCTGACAGGGCAATGCAGATACTGCAGGGGCTTCATCAATATCGTTTGCGCAAAGTGGTGAACGCCACTGGTGTAATTTTGCACACCAACCTGGGCAGAGCACCCCTCTGCAATGATGCATTACAGCGACTTATGGAAATAGCGGGGGGGTATTCAAACCTGGAATATGACCTTGCAAAGGGGGAGAGAGGACTCCGTTATGACCATGTGCAGAAAATCCTCTGCGAGTTGTCTGGAGCAGAAGATGCATTAGTTGTCAACAACAATGCCGCCGCTGTACTCCTGGCCCTCAACACCCTCGCCGAGGGGAAAGAGGTTATTGTATCGAGAGGAGAGCTCGTTGAAATCGGTGGTGAATTCCGCATACCGGAGGTTATGGAAAAAAGCGGTGCCCGTCTCCGGGAAGTGGGGACAACCAATCGAACCCGGCTAACGGATTATGAAAAGGCAATTGGTCCGGAAACCGGTCTTATATTAAAGGTCCATACTAGTAATTTTAAAATAGTCGGTTTTACAGAAGATGCAGATCTCCCCTCTCTTGTTGCATTAGGGGCGACGCACAACATACCCGTGATGTACGACCTGGGAAGCGGTTGTTTCGCTGAACTTGATCGTTACAATTTGATGAGAGAGCCCACTGTCACCGATGTGTTGGAAACAGGGGTGAATGTAATCACTTTCAGCGGCGACAAGCTGCTCGGCGGTCCTCAGGCGGGCATTGTCCTGGGAGTGAAAGGTATCCTCCGGAAAATCAAACAAAATCCCCTCAACCGTGCCCTTCGCATTGACAAGTTGACCCTGGCTGCATTAGAGGCGACAATGATGCAATATTTCCAGCCGGAAAGGGCCGTCAGTCGACTCCGGGTACTCAAGGCATTGACTGAACCTCTTAAAGATATTGATAAACGGGCAAAAAAACTTCTGTCTTTGTTACGCAAAGAGCATCTGGAAGGGTTGATCATGTCTATAAAGAAAGGTTTTTCTATGTCCGGAGGGGGATCCCTTCCCACCCAGGAGATTCCGACAATCCTGCTCAGTATCGCATCAAAACACCTGTCGCCCAGCAATTTGGAAGAACGCTTACGATATCTTGATACCCCGGTCATTGCGCGTATTGCAGAGGACGCAGTTCTCTTCGATCTAAGGACTGTTGAGGAAGAAGAATTTCCCTATATAAGGGAAGGGTTAAAAAAAATTTTCTCGTCCTAGGGGACACACTGATGGATTCGCCGAAGGGGAAAGTTTATGAATTCATCGTCACATCCGGCGAAGCGGGTATCCGGCTTGATATTTACCTTTCCCGAAAGGAAGTGGAGTTATCCCGTTCACAAATAAAAAAATCCATCGCTGACGGATTAATTCTGGTAAATCATAAAAACACGAAAGTCAGTTACCGGTTGAAATATGGAGAGCATGTACATGTCAGTAAGCGGGACCCGGTACTTTACCATGTTTCACCCCAGGATATTCCCCTTACTATACTTCATGAAGATCCGTATATCCTCGTTGTTGATAAGCCGGCAGGGATGGTTGTGCATCCGGCAGCGGGAAATTACCAGGGTACTCTCGTGAATGCCATCCTCCACCATTGTAAAGACCTCTCTGGAATTGGCGGTGTCTTGCGACCCGGTATCGTTCATCGTCTAGATAAAGACACTTCCGGATTACTGGTAGTGGCCAAATCAGATCAGGTGCATCAGGGGCTGGCCGGTCTGTTCAAGCGGCATGAGGTTCGCAAGATATACAAGGCTCTCGTCTATGGCGATCCAAAGAACAACGAGGGGGTAATTGATGCGCCTGTGGGCAGGCATTCTGTGGATCGAAAGAAGATGTCCACGAGAAGCACGCGAGGAAAAGAGGCGCTTACCTGCTGGCAGGTTTATGAGCGGTACGGAGTTGCAACACTTTTGAATGTGGATATTGTTACAGGAAGAACACACCAGATCAGGGTTCACCTCACCGCGTCGGGCTATCCTGTAGTAGGGGATCGCGTGTATGGCAACCCCAAGCGGGCCAATTCCATTGATAGCCTTTTTTTGAGAACCACGCTGCAAGCGATGAAAAGACAGGCTCTCCATGCGGAACGGATCAGCTTTGTCCATCCCATCACTCGGCAGGATTTGACCTTTTCCTCTCCCCCGCCTCGCGACATGGCGGAATTATGTAGTATTCTCAAAGAATACAGCGGTAAATAAAAAGTACCGATGTAGAGATTATGAATATCCGGTTTATGGATCCGGGAGATGGAGCCATATAATTTGAGTAATGTTTACTTACGACAGTCACCATTCAATTGATAGTACCCCATGTTCCGATTTACAAAAAATGGTCCTATAGAGTATTTAGAAGCAACGGCACTGAATGCGTGCGATTTTCTTATTCATGCGTTTTGTACCCGGCGGGGTGGTGCAAGCAACGGTAATTTTCTCAGCCTCAATTTCAGTTTGCAAGAGGGAGACAGCATTGAAAACGTCCGGCGAAACTGGAAAATTCTTGCCACGGCATTCAACATCGCGGTTGATCAGTTTTTTGTCGTCAATCAGGTTCATGGGGACAGGATTTTAGTGATTGATCACCCTCTTCGGGAATTTATCAGTCATCAACCTCTCAAATTCGATGCCATTATCACCGATCAACCGGGTGTTGCGATTGGCATCAAAACAGCAGACTGTGTACCCATTTTCTTCGTTGATAAAGTCAAGCAAATCGTCGGTGTTGCGCATGCAGGCTGGAAAGGCACGGCTCTTAATATCAGTGCAAAGGTCGTGGATACCTTTGTAAAAAAATTCTCATGTAATGTAGATGATATTATGGCTGCAGTCGGCCCGGCAATCGGGCCTTGTTGCTATCAGGTCGACGAATTAGTTTACAATGCTATGGAGTCACAAGAAAACCTGGAATATATTTTCTGCCCCTGTTGTCAAAAGGGACGCTGGTTCCTTGATCTCCCTCTTGCCAACACACTTCAGATAGCAGGTAAGGGCATCCCAAGGACAAATATATATACAACCGACTATTGCACATCGTGTAACACGGGAATATTTTACTCTCATAGAGCAGAGGAGGGGAAAACGGGGAGGCAGCTTAACTTTATAATGCTGAAATAATGCAAATCTGCAAGGGCTTTGAAAAAATTTTCTTTCTGCTTTACATAAAAACATTCCGCCACAATTTTTAAGAGGATAATTTCGTAATTCATTGACAGACAATACAATTGCCGTGGTGCAGATCCTTCTTATTGAGCAGGTCTATGGCTCAATTATGCAATGACATGAGGTGCAGTTTTTCAAAGATCCCGAAGGTTACGTTTCAAAAAGTGCTTGACATAAGAAAAGATGGTGGTATACATTATAGAAAATAATAGAAAGGCTTAAATAAAGTCCTTCCTTTTGGATTGTCTCAAGAACCCAATTTAACAACTCATTACTAATCCACGTTATTCTTTATAAACTTCGTGTCATGATAAATTTGCCATATTTATTATGAAAATGGCTTGAACTAAGGATCGGGAGTTCTAATGGGCATTTACTATAACTAAAGAGAGGGGTACGCGTAAGAGAGAGAATTATGAACATAGAAGAAATAAAGAGATTACCAATCAGTGAGCTTACAAATATGGCAAAAGATTTAAATGTCGCCGGTGCAAGCGGCATGAGAAGGCAGGATCTGATCTTTGCCATATTGCAGACCCAGGCCGAAAAGAATGAGAGTATAACCGGGTCAGGGGTCCTGGAAATCCTTCCGGACAGCTTTGGTTTTCTAAGGGCGGTGGATTATAACTATCTCCCCAGCCCGGATGACATCTATATCTCGCCCTCACAAATCCGGAGATTCAGCCTGAGAACAGGCGATACCGTAGCAGGTGAGGTCAGGCCGCCAAAGGATGGCGAAAAATATTTTGCCCTCCTTAAAGTAGATACGGTTAATTTTGAAAGTCCTGAAGGGGCAAGAGATAAGATCCTTTTCGATAATCTCACGCCTCTCTACCCGGAGCAGAAATTGAATCTCGAAGCTGATCCGGAAAATTTTTCAACACGGATCATGGACCTTTTCACCCCTATAGGAAAAGGACAGAGGGCGTTAATTGTATCTCCACCAAGAGCAGGGAAGACTGTTCTCCTTAAAGACATTGCCCATAGTATATCAACCAATCATGAGGAAGTTAGTCTCATGGTGCTCTTGATTGACGAGCGCCCGGAAGAAGTAACCGATATGCAGCGCAGTGTGAAAGGAGAAGTCATATCGTCAACGTTCGATGAACCAGCGACACGGCACGTCCAGGTAGCGGAAATGGTGATTGAGAAGGCGAAGCGTCTTGTCGAACATAAAAATGATGTGGTTATTCTTCTCGACAGCATCACAAGGCTTGCCAGAGCGTATAACACGGTTGTTCCACCGAGCGGTAAAGTCTTATCCGGTGGCGTTGACTCTAATGCTCTGCACAAACCAAAAAGATTCTTCGGCGCTGCCAGAAATATAGAAAATGGTGGCAGCCTGACTATCATCTCCACGGCACTTATCGATACGGGAAGCAGAATGGATGAAGTTATTTTTGAAGAATTTAAAGGTACAGGTAATATGGAACTTCACCTGGACCGCAGGATTGCGGACAGAAGGGTCTTCCCTGCTTTCGACCTCATTCGTTCCGGCACAAGAAAAGAGGAGCTTTTGATACCCAAAAGCAATCTTAATAAAGTATGGATATTGAGAAGACTTCTCCAGGAAATGAACCCTGTAGAGGCCATGGAATTTATTGTCGATAAAATACGTAAAACAGAAACAAACCAGACCTTTTTAAACGCAATGAATCAATAAAAGCGAATGTCATGAATCAACTGCTCGCCCCGAAATGCTTTTAAGCTTGCATTTCTGGTGCAAATGATTATAAGGTACGGCATTTTTTACAAGGAGGATTATAATACACGATGAAGGAAGGTATCCATCCTGAATACTCAGAAACAACGATCACTTGTGTGTGTGGAAATGTCATTGAAACCAAGTCCACTAGAAAAGATATTAAAATTGAGATATGTTCTCAATGTCATCCCTTTATGACGGGCAAACAAAAGATTATTGATACGGCAGGCCGGGTAGAGCGATTCAAGAGGAAATATGCCGCCGGTGAAGAAGCAAAAAAATAATAAGGGTAAATCCGCCTGAATATACCTTGTTGTAGTATCAAAATTACACACATAGAGGCATATATTCGAGACAATTCCCCCTCCCACAGATGGGAACTTTCCGCCTATCACTTCACTGTTGCCCGGCAGTTATTGGTAAGGGCAATCTCTCGCAGATTTTACTGGCAGGTGATCAAGCTCTCGCATTCCAAGTCGCTTATGTATTATGTGAAAACAAAAATATGTTCAAAAGACTGAAAGATATTGAAACAAGATATAGAGACCTGGAAGGATTGCTGAGTGATCCCGATGTGTTCAGTAAACCCAATGTCTATCAAAAATATGCCAAAGAGCATTCCGATCTTACTATGCTTGTGGAAACCTACAGGGAATATGAAAAAACGAGCGCCCGCATCGAAGAGGGCCAGACTTTGCTTCGTGGAAATGATGATGAGTTAAAAGAAATCGTCAAAGAGGAGCTGCCGCAGCTCAAAGAAACCCTGCAGTTATTGGAAGATAAACTTAAATTTCTGCTCCTTCCTAAAGACCCCAATGATGATAAGAACGTATTTTTAGAAATTCGGGCCGGCACTGGTGGTGATGAAGCCGGGCTTTTCGCAGGCGATCTTTTCCGCATGTATGCTCAGTATGCAGAGAAGTATCGATGGAAAGTGGATGTCATAAGCAGCAATCCCACAGGTGGTATGGGTGGATTTAAGGAAATAATCGTACTCATTGAGGGTAAGGGCGCCTACAGCAAGCTGAAATACGAAAGTGGCGTACATCGTGTACAGAGGGTTCCCGTTACGGAGTCCCAGGGACGAATCCATACCTCCGCAGTTACTGTCGCCATCCTTCCGGAAGCGGAAGAAGTTGAGGTTACTATTGATCCCAATGATTTGCGTATAGACGTGTATCGTTCCAGTGGCCATGGCGGGCAGAGTGTCAACACAACAGATTCTGCTGTCAGAATTACCCATCTGCCCACGGGCCTTGTTGTCACCTGTCAGGATGAAAAATCACAGCACAAGAACAAAGCAAAAGCCATCAAAGTCCTTAGGGCAAGGCTTCTGGATGTTATGGTGCAGAAGCAGAATACCGAAATTTCCGAAACACGCAAAACCCAGGTTGGAAGCGGCGACAGGAGCGAACGGATCAGGACATACAATTATCCCCAGGGGAGAGTTACAGATCATCGCATCGGTTTGACGATTTACAACCTAGAAACCTTTCTCGATGGCGACATTAAGGATATGCTTGACGCCCTCTCAACTCATTTTCAGGCCAAGGCGCTGAAACACTCTATTAGCTAATTCATAGTAGATCTTTACTGAAATCAATTCAATGGATATTGCCAGCGTTTTGAATAAAGCAATCGCATCTCTGGGGAATCAAGGTTTTGCAACGGCAAGGATAGATGCCGAGGTGCTCTTGTGCTCTGTATTAAAAAAGGAGCGTACGTTTTTTTACAGCCACCCCGGAGAACAACTCACAGAAAGGGAGCGTGAGGAATATCAACAACTGATTGAAAGGAGAAGACATGGAGAACCGGTCGCGTATATTGTGGGGATTAAGGAATTCTGGTCGCTTCCTTTCGAGGTTACCAGACATGTTCTTATACCCAGACCTGAAACAGAAATCCTTGTGGAGGAAGTGCTGAAGGTGTGTGCAGATGGGAAAGTAAAAAATCCCAGAATTCTGGAAATCGGCACAGGGTGCGGAGCGATTAGTGTATCGTTGGCATCTGAACTGAAGGATGCACATATTGTAGCCACCGACATTTCAGCGGAGGCAGTCTCCGTCGCCATGAAGAATGCGCACAACAACGGCGTCGTAAATCAAATTTCTTTTCTATTAGGAAATTTATTTCAACCGGTGTTGGGAAAATTTGATCTCATTGTTTCAAACCCACCCTACATATCTGAAGAGGATTACGGCCGGCTTCCTTTGGAAGTTCAAGGATTTGAGCCGAAGGCTTCACTACTCGCCGGACCTGATGGAACTGAATTTCACCGTGCGATAATCAGAGAGGGCATAGTGTATATGGAATCGGGAGGCTGGCTGCTCATGGAAATGGGAGCTGGACAGCAACATCGAATGGAAAATATGTTGAAGGAATCTCACCTTTATGACAGTATTGCCTTCCGGGCCGACTATGCAGGCATCGAACGTGTTTCCATAGCAAGGAGAGTACCAGCAGATGGATAAGATTATCATCATCGGTGGTGAAAAGCTCCACGGGGATATAGAAATCAGCGGAGCCAAGAATGCCGCCCTTCCCATTATGGTCTCAGCGCTTTTATCACCAGGAGTAAGTACGTTTCAGAACATTCCTGATCTTGTAGACATCAAAACAATTAAGAAACTTCTAAGAAATTTAGGGGCAAAAATCGAGGGAGGATCTACGATACGCATCGATTCAAGCAATATAACTAATTGCGAAGCCCCTTATGAACTGGTCAAAACCATGCGGGCGGCCGTCCTGGTCCTGGGCCCCCTTGTGGCCAGGATGGGAACGGCCAGAGTTTCCCTCCCGGGGGGATGCGCCATCGGTGCCAGACCGGTTAATCTGCACATAAAGGCCCTGGAACAGTTAGGAGCGGAAGTAGAACTAAAGGATGGTTACGTAGAAGCCAAGGCGCAGAAACTGAAAGGCACAACCATTTACTTTGACATTTCCACCGTAACGGGAACGGAAAATATCATGATGGCGGCGTGTATCGCGGAAGGGACGACGGTTCTGAAAAATGCGGCAAAGGAGCCGGAAGTCGTCAATCTTGCCGATGTCCTCAACGGCATGGGAGCAAGGATCACGGGAGCGGGCACGGACATAATAACGATAGAAGGCGT
>DNUI01000060.1:0-14944 GCA_003508565.1 Syntrophaceae bacterium | reverse complement strand
AAAATTAAAAGTGTGGATATAAAAACTCTCCCATATCCTGGCTTTCCAACTGATTTGCAAGCTCAGATCATGACCTTAATGGCTGTGGGAAGCGGGCTCAGCGTCATAACAGAAACAGTCTTTGAAAACAGATTTATGCATGTGAGCGAATTGATGAGGATGGGCGCGGACATCCTGATTCATGGCAACAGCGCCATGGTGAAGGGGGTACCAAAACTCAAGGGGGCACAGGTTATGGCTACTGATCTCCGGGCTTCGGCATCACTGATTATCGCGGGATTAGCAGCGGAAGGAAAGACGGAATTATCCAGGGTTTATCATATAGACCGGGGATATGAGGGGATCGAAAAGAAGTTTTCTGCCCTCGGTGCGAATATGAAAAGGGTTGCGGGATAAGATGAGAATTCTCTCTACGGACGAAGCCGCTTTCGAAGATACATTTTCTCAGATTAGAAATCGCGGCAAGATTTTTGATCAGAAAATATGGGAAACCGTAAAAAATATCGTTGACGACGTCGCCGCGCGAGGCGATGAAGCCCTCTTTGCGCATACCAAAGCATTAGACGGCTATCAACTGACGACTCGTAACGCCGCCGTTTCTCCCGAAGAAATAGAGGATGCCATCCTGCGTATACCTCCGCAGGATTACGCCATTCTGAAACTGGCGGCTGAGCGCATCGAAAAATTCCACCGGAAACAGCACCTTGAAGACTGGTTCTATACCGATGAAGACGGCACTGAACTGGGACAAAGGGTATTGCCGCTGGAGAGGGTCGGCATTTATACACCGGGGGGTCTTGCATCCTACCCATCCACGGTTATCATGGCCTCTGTTCCAGCACAAATCGCCGGTGTGCGTGAGATAATCCTGGTTACGCCGTCCAAAGATGCGAAAGTAAATCCCCTCATAGCCGCAGCTGCAAAACTGTGTGGTATTACAAAAGTATTCAAGATTGGCGGCGCACAGGCCATAGCCGCCTTGGCTTATGGTACCGAGACGATACCCAAGGTGGATAAGATAGTTGGGCCGGGCAATGCGTATGTTACGGCAGCAAAAAAAATGGTATACGGTCAGGTTGCGATTGATATGCTCGCGGGTCCCAGCGAGGTTCTCATCATCGCCGACACAACAGCAGACGCGTCTTTCATTGCCGCTGATATGCTCTCACAGGCGGAACATGATGAAATGGCGAGCGCCATTTGTGTCACGCCGGACAAAAACCTTGCCAAAGAAGTGGCCTCCGAAATGGAAACGCAGCTTGCCGGTCTTAAGAGAAATGCCATTGCGGCGTGTGCCTTGAAAGATTTTGGAGCCATCATCGTCACCAAAGATATGGACGAGGCTGTTTCGGTGGTGGACCGCTTCGCCCCTGAACACCTGGAGTTGATGGTGGGGAATCCACGGGAGTTGCTCGCCAAAATAAAACATGCCGGGGCTGTTTTTCTGGGGAACAACACACCGGAAGCCATAGGAGACTACATCGCCGGGCCGAACCATATCCTTCCTACAGGCGGCACGGCGAGATTCTCCTCACCCCTAGGAGTCTACGATTTTGTGAAACGAAGTAGTGTGCTTTTTTTCTCCTCAGAATCACTAAGAAAATATGGGAAACAGGCAGCCCGCTTTGCAGAAATGGAAGGACTTGAAGCGCACTGCAGGTCTATCGAAAAAAGGTTGTCGCGAAAAAAATCTTGACAAAAAATCCCTGATGTTTAAGATGCTCCGTGCTACTCCGATATTCATCTGGTTTCTGAATGCCTATTCTGAGCGGGCGTAATTCAGCGGTAGAATGTCAGCTTCCCAAGCTGAACGTCGTGGGTTCAACTCCCATCGCCCGCTCCAGTTTTTTAATGCTGTCTCCCCTTATAAATCCTATATTTTCTCTTGCAATGGGTATTTTTATATGTTAGGAATTACCTGAAAATCATCTTGTACGTACGTGATGAGTGGGCAGATGCCCACTTTTTTTTTCCAAAAAGGCATAGAAGAAAATGACTGAGGCAATGCACACATATCAGGAAGAAATGCGGCGGCTCATTGAGCCCCTGCTCGATTCGGAAAATATGGAACTGATTGACATCGAATGCCTGAAAATGAAATCCCGCTGGCTGGTGAAAATATACATAGACAAGGATGGCGGCGTAACTATAAATGATTGTTCTGAAATTAGCAAACAAGCAGGCGATCTCCTTGATGTTCATGATGTCCCCCCCGGGCCTTACACTCTGGAAGTCTCTTCTCCAGGTCTGGATCGACCGCTTACGCGAGACAAGGATTATATTAAATATATAG
Organism: Syntrophaceae bacterium; assembly: GCA_003508565.1. Lineage (GTDB taxonomy): Bacteria > Desulfobacterota > Syntrophia > Syntrophales > UBA2185 > UBA2185. Next base: position 12,651 of record DNUI01000060.1, on the reverse strand, counting down.
GGTATAAGGTCCATGTCAGAGTGGGCGAAAAGATAGAAGGCATAAAGAATTTCCGGGGGAAATTAATCGATTACCTGGATGAAAACGGCAGGAAGACTTTGCTTGTCGATGTTTCGGGAAATATTTATCGGATACCGAAGGATTTGGTAGTAAAGGCACATCTTGAGTATGAATTTTGATATAACTATGGAGGATACTCTCAATGTTACCAGAACTTAAACGTCTGATAGAGCAGATGGGTAAGGATAGAGGTATAGACAAAGGCGTTATTATAGAAGCGTTGGAAACTGCCATGTTAACCGCTGCGCGGAAAAAATTGGGTGCCCATGTAGATATAGAGGCCCATTATAATGAGGACGCAGGAGAAATAGAGGTATTTCAGTTCAAGACTGTAGTCGATAAAGTACTGGACCCCGATGTTCAGGTTTCGTTAGCAGAGGCACGGCGAAGCTTAGATGATGAGGCACAGCAGGGAGACAGTCTTGGTATGAAAATAGAGACCAGTACCTTTGGCAGAATAGCTGTTCAGACAGCCAAACAGATAATTATTCAAAAGGTTAAGGATGCAGAACGTGATAATGTCTATGAAGAATACAAGGATAAAAAAGGTGAACTGATCAGCGGTTTTGTGCAAAGATTCGATGGCGGGAATATTATCGTGAATGTAGGCCGTGCTGAAGGTGTGATACCGACATCGGAACAAATTTATCGGGAAGTCTACAAGCGTGGAGATAGAGTGAGGGCATATGTGTGCGATGTCAAAAGGATATCAAAAGGCCCACAAATCATTCTATCCAGAACACATCCGGGCTTTCTCAAATCCCTTTTTGAAGTGGAGGTACCGGAGATAGCTGAGGGACTGATCGAGATTATCAATGTGGCAAGAGAACCAGGGAAACGCGCCAAAATCTCCGTGAGAACAAAGGATAAAGATATTGATCCGGTGGGAGCCTGTGTTGGTATGAGGGGTTCCCGGGTACAGAGCGTGGTGCAGGAATTGCGGGGTGAGAAGATTGATATCGTTCCATACTCTGTGGATAACGCTGCGTATGTCTGCTCTGCCCTCTCACCGGCTAAGGTTAACCGGGTCATTATGGATGAAGAAAATCGTTCTATGGAAGTAATCGTCCCAGATGATCAACTGTCTTTAGCAATCGGAAAAAATGGACAGAATGTCAGACTGGCCGTTAAATTGACGGGCTGGAAGGTCGATGTAAAGAGTGAATCCATGGCTTCGTCACAGGAGGAAGAGGGATATAAATCACTCATGAAAATTCCCGGCATTGGCGAGGCTATGGCGGAAAGATTATATGGCGAGGGATTTAAAAGCATCGCCATGATTGCGGCAACCGATCCTGAGATGCTCTCCTCGATTCAGGGGGTGGGAGAAAAAAGCGCATCACATTGGATTGAAGCGGCAGTCAAAATTATGGAAGAGACAAGTGGGAAAAAATCACCCGAATTGAATGCGAAATCTTTTAAATAAAGTGCGACAGCCTTTTTTTGTAGAAACTATTAGAACTATATACGAGGGTTTCAAGAATGACTAAGAAAAGAGTTTACGAGTTGGCCAAAGAGCTATGCATCGACAACAAAGAGCTTATCTCTCGCTTGGAAAAGCTTGGCATTGCTGTAAAATCCCCATCGAGTGGCCTCGAGGACAACGACGTGGAGAAAGTCCGCATGGAATTTCAATTAGGTGAACCCCGTGAAATGGTCGAGCAAAGAATAAAGTCTACTGTCATCAGAAGACGGGCTGTGCGTCCTGTTGTTGAAGAAGTAACGCCGGAACCTCCGCCTGTTGAGGCAGAAATTATCATCAAGCCTGAAGAGGAGAAAAGTGAACCAATCGTAGAGAGAGATGTAAAAATAGAAAAGGTCATTCCAAAGGAAGTACCATCTAAACCTGCAGCCCCGGTTGAAGTAATACCCCCTAAAACTGTTCCGGAAGAAGCTGCGCCGATTGATGTTGCAAAACCGACGGAATCCCCGGTTGAAGTGAGGGCAGAAATCCCGAAAAAACCAGCGGTAGTTGAAGAGCTTCCCATGAAGCCAAAAAAGAAGGTGGAACCTGTTGAAAAAACGCCGCCGTTACCGGTTGTTCCTCCTCCCACACCGCCGACAGAAACAAAAGAGACCCTGAAAAAAGAAGTGAAGAAAGAGGTAGCGCCCCCTCGGGTCCCCAAAGAACCTGTCATAGAAGTCAAGAAAGATATCCCCAAAAAGCCCGAATTGAAGATCGTCAAGGAAATTACCCCAGCTAAAGCAGTCGAAAAACCAGCCCAGTGGGAACCAGAAAAACCTAAAATAAAAGGGAAAAAACCCGTAGAAGTGGTGATGGAAGAACTTCCTTCGGCACGGAAAAAGGCTTTTATCAAAAAGCTCGTCGATAAAAAAGACAGGCGTGAAGACCTAGATAGAGATGAAAGGATCATCAAATGGAAGGAAGGCAAAAGACCTGTCACCACAAAAATGAAAAAGACGGCCATCACTACACCAAAGGCAATTAAAAGGAGAATAAAAGTAGGTGAAGTAATAACCGTTGGTGAACTTGCAAAAAAAATGGGCGTTAAAGCAAGCGAAGTTATTAATAAGCTCATCGGACTGGGTTTGATGGTTACTATAAACCAGGCTATAGAGTGTGATGCAGCGACTCTCATTGCCGGAGAATTTGGATATCAGGTTGAGCCGGTCGGCGCTGAATATGATGAGTCCCTTCAAAAAGTAGACTCCGCTTCAGAAAATCTGAAAACGAGGGCGCCTGTTGTAACTATTATGGGACATGTTGACCACGGGAAAACGTCTCTTTTAGACGCTATACGACAAACAAATGTCATCGCTGGCGAGGTAGGAGGTATTACTCAGGCTATAGGAGCATATCATGTCCACATTAAAGATAGAGATATCGTGTTCCTTGACACTCCCGGCCATGAAGCATTCACTGCGATGAGAGCAAGAGGAGCTCATGTGACTGATATTGTTGTGCTCGTAGTCGCAGCCGATGACGGAGTAAAGGATCAGACGATAGAGGCAATTAATCACGCGCGGGTAGCAGGAGTTCCCATTATCGTGGCTGTCAATAAGATCGACAAACCAGGGGCCGATCCTGGGAAGATTAAACAAGTCTTAGCTGACTACAATCTCTTACCCGAAGATTGGGGTGGAGAAACAATATATTGTGAAGTATCAGCCAAGAAAAAAGAAGGTATAGAAGAACTCCTGGAAATGATCCTTCTTCAGGCTGATGTTATGGATTTACGCGCCGACCCGATCCGACCTGCCAGGGGTATTATAATTGAAGCGAAACTTGATCGCGGGCGCGGACCAGTGGCGACGGTGCTGATCCAGGAAGGTACCCTGAGAGAGGGAGACGCATTTGTCTCTAAAACAGAATTTGGCAAGGCCAGAGCCTTGATTAACGATCAGGGAGAGCGAGTAAAAGAGGCTGGGCCGTCCATGCCGGTGGAGGTGATCGGGTTTTCAAAAGTTCCCCAAGTAAGTACAGAATTCATATGTGTTGAGGATGAAAAAAAGGCACGTAATATTGGAGAATACTGGAATAGAAAGGAGCGGGAACGGGAGCTAACCAAATCATCAAAAATCACCCTTGAACAATTGTATGAGAAAATTAAAGAGGGAGTTAAAGAACTTAATGTCATAATAAAAGGAGATGTGCAAGGTTCCATAGAAGCTTTATTTGATGCCTTAACCAAGCTAGGCACATCGGATATCAAAGTGAAAATTATTCACAGTTCTACGGGGACAATCACAGAAACAGATGTTCTCCTCGCATCGGCTTCCAATGCTGTTATAATAGGGTTCAATGTCCGCCCGGATGCCAGAGTAATTGACATGGCCGAACAGGAGGGCATCGAAATTAAATTATACGACATCATATATGACGTCATTGGAGATATTAAAGCCGCCATGGAAGGACTTCTCGAACCTGTGTATAAAGAAATAGACATCGGTCGAGCGGAAGTACGGGAAATTTTCAGAGTTCCCAAAATCGGAACCATTGCCGGAAGCTATGTGACAGATGGCAAGATTACGAGGAGCGCCAATCTCCGATTGGTGAGAGATGGTGTAGTGGTCTATAACAGCAGAGTACTCTCCCTCAGGCGGTTTAAAGATGATGTCAAAGAGGTATCTACAGGATTTGAATGCGGCATCGGCATTGAGGGCTTCAATGATATCAAAACAGGCGATATTATCGAAGCTTACACCCATGAAAAGGTGGAGAGAAAACTGTAAAAGAGACAAGGATTCGAGAGCTCAAGGATTAAATGGTTCAAGTGTTTATTGTTCAATGATTTTATATATAAATATCCAAATACAATGTATATGATTTCTGCCAAATCTTTAAATCCTTGCAGCCTCTTAGTATTTCACTCGAACCCTCGATCCCTTGAGCCCTTGAATCCTGGAGAGGATAGTAACTTTTTCGGAGAAGATCCGAATTTATTTAGGCTTTAGTAAAAAGATGGTTATTGGATCGGGTATTATAGAATTATGGATCGTCGAAAGCAGGTCTCTGAAGGAAAAAAGAGGCGTGCTTAATAGAATACTAAAACGGACGCAAAACGAATTCAACATATCTATTGCAGAAATTGGGGATAATGACCACTGGAAAAGAGCTAAGATCGGGTTCAGTGTAGTAGGAAATGACAGACGTTATATAAATGGAAAAGTTGACCACGTTTTGAAATTTATCGACAACCTTCACCTCGCCGATGTCTTACATACAAAAATTGAAATCACCAACTTCCCTGATTCAATTGGTCACCTCGAATATGAGGATAAGTATAATGAGCATTAAAAGGTCAAGTCGCGTAGCAGATCTAATTATGGCAGATATTTCGGATATTCTGTTAAGAGAGATCAGAGATCCGCGAATTAAATCTGTTACAATTACCGGAGTAAAATTAACAGATGATCTCCGTCTTGCGAAAGTATACTATGTTGAGATGGGCAAGGATACATGTGATCCTCAATTAAAAACGGCCCTCGAAAGAGCGACAGGTTTTTTAAAGAGAGAGCTCGGGAAGAGGCTGAAACTGCGCTATATTCCGGATATTATTTTCATGTTTGACGAATCATTCACATACGGGAGTCGAATCGACAGACTGCTTGCAGACCTACGAAAGACGGATGAACCGCATGTTGAATAGTATTATTGATATAATAAACAGGTACAATTCTTTTCTTATCACATCCCACGTGAGACTTGACGGCGATGCTCTTGGATCGGAACTTGCGCTTTATCAAATGCTGAAAAATGTTGGCAAGGATGTTGTGGTGTATAATCAGGATGAAACGCCGGAAATTTATTGCTTTCTCCCTGGCAGCCACAAGATTGTTCATACACTTCCCGCACTTGAAAATTTTGATGTAGTCTTTGTGATAGATTGCAGTGAACTGGATAGAACAGGAAATGAAGCTCGTCGTATAGGCACTGTGGAGAAGATTATAAATATTGATCACCATATCTCAAACGAAAACTTTGGCACTGTTACTTTCATAGACCACCTTGCGAGTTCTTCGGCAGAGCTGATTTACAGGCTTATAATAAAGATAAACAGCACTATTACAAAAGATATAGCAACCAACTTGTATGCGGCCATTCTGACTGACACGGGAGGATTCTGTTACAGAAATACGAGCGCGAACACACTAATTGCAGCAGGAAACCTTGTAGAAAAAGGCGCTGATCCTCAGTGGATTTCAGAAAATATATATGAAAGCAATCCTCTTGCTAAAATCAGACTTCTCACACGGGCATTAGAAACTCTTGTTTTTGATTGGGGCATAAAGGTCGGCTACATGCTCGTCACCCGAAAGGACCTCGAACAAACTGGAGCCTGTAATGAACTCACGGAAGGTTTTGTAGATATTCCCCGCTCTATTCGAGGAATCGAAATATCCATTCTCTTTATGGAATTATCGGAACATCAATTTAAGCTAAGTTTCCGATCAAAAGGGAAGGTCAGCGTAGAGCGCATTGCCGGTTTATTTGGAGGAGGAGGACATATAAATGCCGCCGCATGCTACATAAATGGGGATTTCGAGAATGTTTTACATAGAGTTTTAAAAGCCATAGAGGAACTTTCATTTAACCCATGAACGGCATTGTTGTTATCGATAAACCGTCCGGGAAAACATCTCACGACGTAGTCGAGGATGTGAAAAAGGCACTCTCTGTAAAAAAAGCCGGACATACTGGCACCCTTGATCCTATGGCAACAGGCGTTCTGCCTGTCTGTATAAATGAGGCAACGAAGCTTGTGCAGTTCTTTGCAATGGATACGAAAGATTACACGGCAACAATGTTACTGGGCGTTAGATCAGACACTCAGGATATAGAGGGTGAAATTATCTCACGTGATGATTTTCATATCAGTGTAAACGACATAGAAAATGCTATTTATGGCTTTGTTGGCAGAGTAGAACAGGTGCCTCCCCGATATTCAGCGATAAAATTTCGCGGTAAATCTCTCTACAAATGGGCGAGGAAAGGGATCACAATCGAACCGCCATCAAGAATTGTGGAAATTTATAACATTGTAATTAAGGATCTGAAATTACCCTATGTAACTTTTTCCATGTCCTGTTCAAAGGGCACTTATATCAGAACCTTATGTTCTGACATCGGTGATGTATTGGGCTGCGGGGCGTGCCTCGCGAGCCTGCGAAGAACAAGGAGTGGTCGTTTTTCCGAGTCATCTGCGGTGCCGCTCCGTGGCTCTAGTAAGGAAAATATTCCTCTGGAACACATTATTCCCCTGGTTGATGCGCTTCCTGACATTCCGGCTATCTATATCGACCATGCATTCGCCAAAAAATTGAGGGAAGGTTATCAACCAATTTCAGAAACCTTCAGAAAATATCATATCCCTTCCCTTGCAGTGGGAGATATGATAAAGTTCATAGCGGATGAGAATAACCTTGTCTCTATTGCAAAAATGCTTTATGCATCCGATCAGATAAATGAATTGGATGACAGGAGACATGTCGTTAAAATAGTGAGAACATTTAATAGTGACCAATAAGGCTTAGTGCCTGCGGCTGGAGCTTGTGGGATGTGCTTGTGGTCACTGAACACTAACTTTTAGGGAGGAAATAAAGCGGTGTTAGATTCGGAAAAAAGGAAGGAAGTCATTGGTAATTTTCAATTGCATGCGGTTGACACTGGGTCTCCTGAAGTCCAGATTGCTCTTCTCAGCGCCAGAATTGAGTACCTCACAGAACATTTTAAAATTCACAAAAAGGATCATCACTCTCGCAGGGGTCTATTGAAACTTGTGGGACAGAGAAGACGTCTTCTGGATTACCTTAAAAAAAAGGATGTGGCAAGGTACAGGAGTGTGATTCAACGACTTGGGCTCAGAAAATAATTCAGGACCAAATTCTAGTGACAGAATACAGAAAAAAAGATTTTACCAACGCGGGTCAGTTTGTATTGCGCCCGGCGTTTGTATTTCAGCAATATATAAAACATCATAATGAGGAAATAAGTGCATGCAAAACACGTTTAGTATAGATTTTGCGGGAAGAGATATTTCTATCAAAACAAACTATATGGCAGGTCAGGCTGATGGATCAGTTCTTGTGACCTATGGGGATACGGTAGTCATTGTAACGGCTGTCTCGCTTAAACATAAGAGAGAAGGCGTCGATTTTATGCCCCTGACGGTTGATTATCAGGAGATGACTTTTGCCGCGGGAAAAATTCCCGGAGGGTTTTTTAAACGGGAGGGCCGACCCAATGAAAGAGAAATATTGACATCAAGGATAATCGACAGGTCCCTCCGACCCCTTTTTCCGAAAGGCTATTTTCACGAAACTCAAATCGTAGCGACATTACTGTCCATGGATAATGAGAATGATCCCGCTGTGACAGCATTATTCGGAGCTTCTGTCGCGCTCGAAATCTCTGATATCCCTTTCAACGGCCCCATTGCCGCTATTCGCGTCGGACGTGTTGACGGCACATTTGTATGTAATCCCCCTTCGGATGCCCTGGAGAAAAGTGATTTCAACCTTTTTATCGTGGGAAGAAAAACCAGGCCCGTTCCTGGAAGCAAAGATTTTGATATTAATCTGGTGATGCTTGAAGGATCGGCCGTCGAGGTAGAAGAGGATACAATTGTTGATGCGATTAATTTCGGCATAGAGTCACTACGCCCAGTATTTGAACTTCAGGGTCATATTCGTGAAATGATAGGGAAAGAGAAAAGGGCGGTGGATACAATCACCGTAGATGAAATCCTTCTTGAAAAAGTTACGGAAGCGGCAGCCAGCAGCATGAAAGAAGCCTATTGCATAGCAAGAAAGCTTGACAGACATAAAGAACTGGATTGGATAAACGAAAAGGTTATCAAGGATATTTGTGCCGACGATGACAGGCTCGCTCCCCAGGTGAAAAATATTCTGTCGGATCTGGAGCGGCAAATCATCAGGAAAATGATAATACACGAGAACAAGAGAACCGACGGAAGGTCTAACGCGGATATCAGGCCGATAAGCGCCGAAGTAGGGATTCTACCAAGGGCTCACGGATCTGCCCTTTTTACAAGAGGAGAAACCCAAGCCCTTGCCGCTCTCACACTGGGCACGTCCTCGGACGAACAGCGAATGGACTATGTAAGTGGTGAAGAGATGAGAGCTTTTATCCTCCACTACAATTTTCCGCCGTATTGCGTAGGAGAAGCAAGACCTTTAAGGAGTCCGGGCAGGAGAGAAATTGGACATGGTGCTCTTGCGAGAAAAGCTTTACTGCCGATACTTCCTTCAGAGGAAGCGTTTCCTTACACCATTAGAATTGTCTCTGAAATCATGTCTTCGAATGGTTCATCATCAATGGCCACAGTATGCGGAGGTTCGCTTTCCCTCATGGATGCGGGTGTACCGGTAAAGGATGCTGTCGCCGGTATTGCAATGGGTTTATTAAAGGAAGACGACAAGGTGGTCATTCTTTCTGATATTATCGGAGATGAAGATCATGCAGGTGATATGGATCTCAAAGTGTGCGGGACAAAAAAGGGAATCACGGCATTGCAAATGGACATCAAAATTGGCGGATTGAATGAGGATATCTTGAGAAAAGCGTTATACCAAGCAAGAGAGGGTCGCATTTTTATCATTGAAAAGCTTACACAGACACTTGCCGAACCAAGAGAGGACATCTCGAAATATGCCCCGCGGATTACGACGATAAAGGTAAAACCTGAAAAAGTAAGAGATGTGATCGGCAGCGGTGGGAAGAATATCAGACAGATTATCAGTGAGACAGGTGTTACCATCGACGTAGAAGACGACGGTACCGTAACCATCGCATCGAGTGATTCAGAAGCGGCATCGAGAGCCGTAGCAATGGTTAAGTGGTTAACTGAAGACGCAGAGGTGGGAAAGATCTATCGCGGCATTGTCAAGAAGATTGTTGATTTTGGAGCTTTTGTCGAAATATTGCCGGGGACGGAAGGTTTGGTTCACATATCGCAGCTTTCCAGGGAAAGGGTTAAAAAGGTTACCGACATCATCCAGGAAGGGGAAGAAGTTCTAGTAAAAGTCCTCGAGATCGATAAGCAAGGGAAAATACGGCTTAGCAGGAAGGATGCAATGGGTGCGAATGCACAATAAAACCGTTCTTTCTAACGGTATCAGGGTCATTTCCGAAGAAATCAATCGGGTCAGGTCAATATCAATAGGGCTCTGGGTACAGAGTGGTTCCCGGTATGAAGATTCCTTATCGAACGGAACGGCTCACTTTATCGAACACATGCTCTTTAAAGGAACTGAGAAAAGGTCTGCGTTCGATATCGCTTCGGCTATTGATTCTGTCGGTGGCATGATGAATGCGTTCACCGGCAAGGAACTCACCTCATTTTATATAAAGATACCGGACTATCATCTATCGATGGCGATAGACCTTCTTGCCGATATTTTCATACATTCATGTTTTAATGAAGAAGAAATCCGCAAGGAGCAATCCGTTATCCTTCAGGAAATCAATATGATCGAAGATTCACCTGATGATTATATTCATGATTTTTTTGAGAATATATTCTGGAACAACCACCCTTTAAGTCTCCCCATATTGGGAAAGAAAGACCAAGTAACATCCTTTACGAGAGAAAAAATCCTTTCCTTCTTCAACGCAAGGTACAAAAGCGATAACCTGGTTCTGGCAGCCGCAGGCAACCTAAAGCATGATGTACTTTCCGACCTGGTAGAGCAGGCATTTGGATCCATATCTGGGAAAACGTATCCTTCAATAAAGAGTACTCCGGTGGTTACATCAAAAGTGGCTACCCTGGAAAAAGACCTGGAACAGGTACATATGATTGTCGGGACTCTTGCTCCATCTGCAATAAGCCCCAATAGATATTCCAGCTTCTTATTGAATGCTGTTTTGGGAGGATGTATGAGCTCGAGGCTGTTTCAGGAAATCAGAGAAAAAAAGGGGCTCGCCTACGCAATCCATTCATATCTTAACCCTTACATGGATGTAGGTTCTTTAGGCATATATGCAGGCACCAGTGAGGATAAAGTTCAGATTGTCGTAACGCTAATACTTGAAGAATTGAAACGGTTACGCGATAATATCCTGTCAGAGAAAGAAATGATGCAGGCCAAGGAGCTAATCAAGGGAAATTTCCTGCTCTCAATGGAGAGTACCGATAATCGTATGATTAGATTGGCAAAGAATGAGATTTTCTTTGAAAGGCATATATCTCCGGAAGATGTCATTGCCTCGATAGATGCAGTCACGGCAGAAGATGTGAAAAACCTGGCCTGTGAAATTTTCACACCCGATACCATAACCCTTGCTGCCACGGGAAGAGTCTCAAAGAAAGACATTTCTTTTAGCTTTGGAGATAAAATTTGAATTCCAATGATGGAAGAAATTAAAATACCCATACAGATATTGTCTGGCTATCACGACATTTCACTTCCCCGATACATGACTGAACATGCAGCAGGCATGGATATCTATGCCGCCGTGGATAAAGAAGAAACTATCTTTCCAGGCCAAAGAAAGATGATTCCCACAGGTATTTCGATTGCACTGCCGGTAGGTTATGAAGCTGAAATAAGGCCTCGTAGCGGCCTCGCCATAAAAAATGGCGTGACGCTGGTGAACTCTCCCGGAACCATTGATGCAGACTATCGTGGGGAGATTGGCATCATTATGATTAACCATGGGGAAACACCTTTTGTCATCAGGCGCGGTGACCGTATTGCACAAATGGTAGTGCATCGGGTATGTAAGGTTTCATGGACATTGAGTCAACAACTTGATATAACTCCAAGAGGGGATGGGGGATTCGGTCATACAGGATGGACGCCTCATGAAAAAATTCAAGGTAAATAAATCTTACACAGAGATCAACGAGAAGATCAGGCAGGGTAAAGCTGTTGTTGTCACAGCGGAAGAGATGATGCAGATTGCTGAGAAACACGGTTATGTGGAAGCTGCCAGCAAAATAGATGTGGTCACCACGGGAACATTCGGTCCCATGTGTTCATCAGGTGCATTCCTGAACTTCGGGCACACCTCTCCAAAGATAAAAGCCTCAAAAATATGGCTGAATGACGTACAGGCATACGGTGGCATCGCTGCAGTGGACTGTTATCTAGGCGCAACAGAAGTTGTCGAAGGAGATCCCCTCAACAGCGTCTATCCGGGTGAATTTAACTATGGAGGAGGACACGTCATTGAGGATCTGGTGGCAGGAAATGTAATCAGACTGCGTGCCGAAGGATATGGAACTGATTGTTATCCTGCAAGGAAATATGAAAAGAATATTACAATTAATGATTTACGAGATGCCGTTCTCTTCAACCCCCGAAATGCCTATCAGAATTACAGTTGTGCCGTCAATATGTCCGATAAAACTATATATACCTACATGGGGGTTTTGAGACCCCGTATGGCGAATGCCAATTACGCAACTTCCGGACAGCTAAGTCCTATGTTTAACGATCCGTATTACATGACGATCGGTATCGGAACAAGAATATTTTTAGGGGGCACCCAAGGCTATGTTGCCTGGCAGGGAACTCAGCACAATCCGAATGTTGCAAGAGGTAAAAACGGTGTCCCCAAAGAGGGTGCGGGAACAATCGCCACTATCGGAAATCTCAAAGCAATGAGTCCTGCATGGCTTGTAGGAGCCAGCATGTTAGGATATGGGGTTTCTTTGTACGTCGGGATAGGTATTCCGATCCCTGTGTTAAATGAAGAAATGGCACGATACACATCGGTAAAAAATGAAGAGATCTATACACAGGTCTATGACTACAGCATGGATTATCCAAAAGGCGGTGCTCTTAAAAGCCTCGGTGAAGTGAGCTACGGGGAACTCTTCTCCGGTGAGATAACATTGAACGGCCGTAAAATAATCACTGCACCTCTTTCCAGTTACTATAAGGCAAGAGAAATTGCCCATATTCTTAAAGAGTGGATTGAACGCGGGGACTTTCTCCTTGGAGAACCACAGCAGCACCTTCCCTCCGTGGCTTCATGATACCTCACAAGGCTTCTCTATATGGGAAACCCCTGATAAAATCCCTTAATGGAAACATTAAACCAAAGATCCTTCGATTTGCGTGGCAGAAAATCAATTAAGTCTTTCCTGCCGTGTTGCC
>DNUI01000058.1 GCA_003508565.1 Syntrophaceae bacterium | reverse complement strand
CGAAACTGTTTCACACTCAGCATTTCATTAATACCTTTCAACGGCATGCCATTCATATAATGAGAAGTTGATAATTCTCCCTCCCGTAATTCCCATACAAATTATAATCCAAGAGTAATTCTTGTCTACGATACATCAAAGTTTTACGCTTAATCTATAAAAACAAGACCGTCAACCGGAAAATGGGTGTAACCTTGAATTATCTTGAAGAATCCTTATGAAAATGATAGTGATTTATAGGAGTTAAAAGATAATTTTATGGTGTCATTGCGAGGGTGAATAAAAGTCATGAACAAACTAAAGAGGCGTTGGCACTGAAATCAATTATGTATCAATGCCTTATAACCTTTATGGAGATACTCATCAATGAACCTACAGGGACTGCACAGTATCCAAAACCATCCTAATAAATATTCCATACGCTTTAAAAACGAGAGTGGAAAGAAAGTGGTCGGTTATTTCTGTTCATACACCCCGGAAGAACTTATCTTTGCCGCGAACGCCCTGCCCTTCCGGATATTTGGCACCCGCGGTAATATCAATCTGGCAGATATACATCTGCAGGCATACTGCTGCTCCCCGGTGCGCAACGCCCTTGAAGATGCATTATCAGGCAATCTAAACTTTCTTGATGGTGTTGTCTTCCCTCACTCCTGCGATTCCATGCAGCGATTATCGGATATCTGGCGTTTAAATGTCCTTATGCACTTCCATATTGATGTTGTGCTGCCGGTGAAACTTAACACGGAGAGCGCGAGAGAGTACATGATCGGCGTCCTGAATCAATTCAAGCATAATCTGGAGAAGAATTTAGGAGTCGTGATAAGCGAAGATTCCCTCAGACAAGCTATTTCCGTATATAATCAAATACGGAAAAGCATAAAAATGATATACGATATGAGACACGCTAATCCGGCTCTATTAACAGGCAGTGATTTTTACAGTATTGTAAAGTCATCCATGATAATGGATCGGAATGCCCTTGCGGGATTATTGAGAGAAATAACTGCCGATCTGGAATCAAACAAAAAAATTCAGGACACTATACCATTGAAACGCATTGTGCTCACAGGGGCGATGTGCGAACACCCGGAAATTTATAGAATCATTGAAGATGGCGGCGGCGTGGTCGTGTGGGACGATCTCTGTACGGGTTATAGATATTTCGAAGGAGAGCTTGATTCAACTGGAGATCCTATCTCATCGATTGCAGAACGATATTTAACGCGCATCGTATGCCCGGCAAAGCACACGGGGCTCTCCACCAGAGCTGAGAATCTTATCGATATTGTGAAGAGTAAGAGTGCTGATGGGGTCGTATTTCTCATTCAGAAGTTTTGCGATCCTCATTCATTCGATTACCCGTATCTCAAAAACCAGCTTGATAATGATGGTATTCCGAATACATTGATTGAGATGGAAGGCCAGGCATTTGTCGGAGAGCGATTGAAAACACGATTTGATGCGTTCTTGGAAATGCTCTAATTTATTTCTTCCACATTGTTACTTCGATCGAAGGAAGAAACCTTTGTCTTTTGATATCTCTCAAGAACATATTAGTACAATTTTACACGAAGCAGGAGATCTGAAATGACCCAAAAAGATCCTGAAAAAGAAAAACGGAAAATTAAGTCCGTTTCTCGGATGAAGGAAATCATGACCACCTATTACATCGAGGCAAAAATGGCGGAGGGAACCGGGAAAAAGGTGGCGTGGATTACCAGCGGGGGACCTGTCGAACCCCTAATCGTTATGGATGTGATACCGGTCTATCCGGAAAATCACGGTGCCATGATTGGCGCCAGTAAAATGGGAGCGGACCTTTGTGAAAAGTCCGAGGCCATGGGATTCTCAAGAGACATCTGTTCATACGCCCGCTCTGATATTGCCTCTGCTCCCATAAATGCAGGCCCTATTGGTGGCCTTCCAAAACCGGATATGCTCGTCTGCTGCAACAATATCTGCGGAACAGTTCTGAAGTGGTATGAAATACAGGCGAGATATTTTAAGGTTCCTCTTTTCATTCTGGACACCCCTTTCTGTCACACAGAATTCTCCATAGAGGCAAAACAGTATGTTCTGAGGCAGCTTTATGAATACATCGAATTTCTCGAGAGATACTGCGGGAAAACGTTCGATCAAGACAAGATGAAGGAAGTGGGCCGATTATCCGTGGAAGGGCAAAGATTATGGAAGGCCGTACTTGATACGGCTGCGCATAAACCGTCTCCTCTGAGCGCCTTTGATGCCTTTTTTCACTTGGCCTTAATTGTGACCCTGCGCGGAACGCAGGTAGTTGTCGATTACTACACCACACTACTCAAAGAAATGAAGGAACGAATCGAAGCCGGAATCGGCGCCATCGCAAATGAGCACTACAGACTGCTATGGGATAACCTCCCCATATGGTACCGGACAAAATGGTTATCCGAGAAGTTTGCATCCTACGATGCCTGTCTCGTTGCGGATACTTATACATCCGCATGGTGCGGCGCCCTCAAATATATTGACGAGAACGACTTTTTCAACACCATCGCCGAGGCCTATTCACGAATCTACCTTAATATTGGCATCGACCAGATGGCGGATGAAATTCTCTCCATAGTTGACAGGTATGATGTGAACGGTATCGTAATGCACTCGAACAGAAGCTGCAAGCCTTATTCGTTCGGCCAGTACGATATTCAGAAGATCATACGGAAAAAAAGGGGAGTCCCTTCCCTGGTCATTGAAGCGGATATGGTCGACGAAAGGAGCTTCGCGGAAAGTCAGATCGAAGCAAGGATAGAAGCTTTCATGGAG
>DNUI01000232.1 GCA_003508565.1 Syntrophaceae bacterium | reverse complement strand
CGAATCTGACTTCCCCAGGCGATGTCTTTTTTCGTCTTATTTCGTTCGTCAATTTTCTTCCTTTGTTCTTGTATTTCCATTTCGTAAAGCCGCGACTTTAAGAATTTCATTGCCATGGCCTTATTCTTATGCTGCGATCGCTCATTCTGGCATTGTACTACTATCCCCGTCGGCAAATGTGTAATTCTCACCGCTGAATCCGTTTTGTTCACATGCTGACCACCTGCCCCTGTAGATCTGTATGTATCTATGCGGAGGTCATTATCATCAATTTCTATGTTTATTTCATCATCTACTTCTGGATACACAAAAACAGAGGCAAACGATGTATGACGACGAGCTCCGGAATCAAAAGGTGATATCCGAACAAGTCTGTGAATGCCAATCTCAGCCTTGGCATAGCCGTAGGCATACTCTCCCTCAATCGTCAAGGAAACACTCTTCACACCGGCTTCATCACCGGGCTGAAAATCAATAATAGTGGCAGAAAAACTCTTCCGTTCAGCCCATCGTAAATACATCCGTAAAAGCATCTCCACCCAGTCTTGAGCTTCTGTTCCTCCTGCGCCGGCGTGAATGGTCATGATGGCATTCATCGAATCCTGCGGAGAGCCCAGCATCAATTTGAGCTCTTCATTTCTTACGGATGACCGGAGCCTGTTTACATCTTTTCCTATCTCTTCAATTGTTTTTTCATCATTTTCTTCGCTTGCTAAACTATACAGTATTTCTATATCACCGATTTCGTCTTTGAGCTTCTTCCAGTTGTCGACGACCGTTTCTAATTTATTTTTTTCCTTGAGGGTTTCACGCGCCTTTTCCTGCTCACTCCAGAAATCTTTATTTAGTGATGCTTTCTCTAGTCCTTTGATTTTCTCTTCCTTGACAGTAATGTCAAAGACATTCTCCTAAATGTTCTATCCTTTTTTTCAAATCGATTATTGTTTCATGAATTTCCCCAATCATTTCCTGTTCTCCTTTTTACAAGTAATTATCACACAACATAACAAAGATACCATGCAAATTACAATAAATACATCACCATATTTTGTATAAACAGTTTTATAATTAATAAACTTTATTTTATCTTTTAATGCCGACCTCGTAAACAATTCCGTTTTAGAAACAATTCTCCCTGTCGGATCTATTATAGCGCTGACTCCAGTATTCGCAGACCTTACAAGATACAAACGATTTTCTATTGCTCTAAAAACCGTCATAGAAAGATGCTGATATGGTGCTGATGTATTTCCAAACCAGGCATCATTCGTGATATTCACAAGTAAGTCAGCCCCCATCTTTTTGTAGGTTCTGCCAGCTTCAGGAAATATACCCTCATAGCAGATCAAGATGCCTAGCTTATGATTATTCATTGTTAAGGGATAATATCCATTGCCCGAACGAAAGTCCCCAACGCCAACCACCAATTTATTAATGAAGGGAAACAGTTTCCGTAAAGGCACAAACTCACCATATGGCACTAGGTGTACTTTATTATACTGATCTGATATCCTTCCTTGAGGTGATAACAAAAAAGCACTATTCAACAATGAGACACAGTCTTCACCACCATCACACTCCTTTATATAACTTGGACTGCCGAAAAGAAGCCACTCCCCTGAATTTTTTGCAATATTTACGATCTCACCGTGCATCCTGTTATTCTCATCCTGAAAGAAGAAAGGGACTGCTGTTTCAGGCCATACCGTTAATCCTGAGCGTGATGACTGTTTCTGCAAAGAGAGATGTTTATACGCACTAATAGTTTCATATTGAAACCGGGGGTTCCATTTAATGCTTTGATCAATATTGCCTTGAATAATGGCGACATCCATAGCTTCCGCTGTCTTATCCGCTTCCCCAAGTTGATGCGTTCTAAAGTGTCCGTACCCTGAAACGATAAGTATCAAACTGCAACCAAGGACTATTTCTCCCCATAGGCGCCTTCCCTTAAACTTGCTTGTCATGGCATCAAAAATAATGACGTTTACCAATACAATAAGGAATGTGATTCCAAACGTACCTGTAATATCAACTACCTGAATTAAAGTTCTATGAAGATATTGAGAGTGAGCGAGATTTTCCCAAGGAAATCCGGTAAACAGATGTGACTTTCCATATTCAAGACATGTCCATAAAACTGGTGCCGTAATGATTCTGGGTATGCCTTTATCTGTGAAGTATATAAGACCCGCCGTGAAAAGAGCTACATATATGCTGAGATATGCTGCCAGAAGCAGCATTATAAATACACCTAAATAATAAGGGAGGTGTCCATAGTGTACGACAACGTATGTAATCCAGTACATGATTCCGACATTGGATACAATACCTGTCACAAAGCCCAGGATAAAAGCTTCTTTCATGCCCGCATTCTTGATTGCACATAAAAGGGGAACCAAAGCTACCCAGACTGTTATCCCTATTCCATATTTGGGAAATGAGAGAAAAAGGAGAATCCCGGATGAAACTGTTAACAATAAATTTATTTTGCTTATCCTCAAGCTTCGCTTTTTCAATTTTTATCGACAACACCCCTCTCGGCTTGAGAAGCATCTGTCTTTTTTAATTTGACCTTTTTTATGCTTCGCTCGTCTGCAGATTCGATGATCATTTCCAGATTATCGACACGAATAATTTCTCCGGATACAGGGATTTTTTTGATGACATTAAGAATATATCCCCCGAGAGTCTCAAACTTTCCTTCTGGGAACGTCATATTTAAGTAATCTTCGATCGTCTCTATCTCCACCCTTCCATCAATAAGTGTATACCCATCCTGCAGCTCAACTATATCCTCTTTCTTTGCATCATGTTCGTCATGTATTTCTCCCACAATTTCTTCTATCAAATCTTCGAGTGTAACGAGGCCGGATGTACCGCCATATTCATCAATAACAATCGCCATGTGGTGCTTCCTCTGTTTAAGCTCATGAAGCAGATGATGCGTATTTTTTGTCTCCGGGATGTAATAGGGTTTTCGTAGGCTCGACAAAATATCATTTTCTGTGATGGGTTTTGACCAAAATTTAAGAAGGTCCTTAACATTCAAAATGCCCACAATGTTATCTACACTCCCTGCATAGACAGGCATCCTTGTATGCCCATGCTTAATCGTTAATTCCAAAATCTCTTCAATCGTAGCATCACTTTTAATCGCAATCATTTCAGTCCTGGGTATCATTACTTCCCGGACTATGGTTTCTCTGAATTCGAGTATGCTCTGAATCATTTCGCCTGATTGCTGATCTATAAGTCCACTCTCTTCTCCGGCATCAATAATAGACTGAATTTCTTCCTCAAGACGTTTCTGTTCATCTGTGGAAATAAGCTTCTTGATTTTTGCAAATATTTTACTGCTCAAAATACACATGTTCCTTTCTTTAAAGCCCTCTTAGAAACTCCGGCCTGAGCAATTTTACATCATTGGCGTCAATAACATCATAGATCATACTTACTGCTTTCTTTTTTTCGTTGGGCAACATAGCTTTTATGGGAAGATAGTTTGACGCATGGTTTGATGTAAAGTAACAGCCAGTAAAGGTGCTATTTTCAATGATCAGCGCCAATTCCTTGAGCAAACCAAATTTATCAGGCATTACAAAATGTCCCGATAAATACTCTGTATACAATGGCGTTCCGGGTACCAACATGAGTGTGAGGGCGCTCGCATAAGCAGGATCTATTTCTGACAGAATTTTTGCTGTCTCAACGGCATGCTCGATACTTTTTTCGATACCGCCAAGACCAAGGATAACGGTTGCGGAAAGCATGATACCCGCTTCTTTGATCAGCCTTCCTGCCTGAACCATCTGGGCGCATGTAACCCCTTTTTTAATTTTTTGCAGCAAATCAGGGCTTCCTGTTTCTACACCCAGATAGACGATGGTAATACCAAGATTTTTTAATTCGATTAATTCATCACGCGTTTTCCTCAATATACTCTTTGCATTGGCGTACGTTCCCACTCTTTTGATGCCTTTCATATTCCTTTTAATAATGTTTAGTATTTGCACTAATTTTGCCTGTGGAATGATCAGGGCATCACCATCACAGAGAAATATCTTCTCGGAAGATCGATAGCGACTGGCTTCCAGAATATCTTCTTCCACTTCATCGGCTGATTTTATTCTGAATTTCTTTTCTTTGTAAGCAGGACAAAAGGTACATTTGTTGTGAGAACAACCTACGGTGACTTGCAACAAGATACTATTGGCCTCGCTGGGCGGTCTTATTATCGCACCTTC